>NZ_JBHVFF010000390.1:0-6360 GCF_042801895.1 Streptomyces sp. NPDC057543
GACGTGCACACAGTCGGCAAACCAAGCCCCGCGAAACGACGGACGAAGAAGTCAACGACCCCGCGTCCACGCCGCACAGGTTAAAGATCAAGCTAGGGCGTGTATCGAATGTGCTGGTCACAGCCACTCGTTGATGTCCGCAACGAGGACGGTCGCCTCGTAGCGGACCGCGAGCTTGTCGTATCTCGTGGCGACGGCGCGGTGCCTTTTGAGGCGATTGATGCCGCACTCGACCGCGTGCCGAGCCTTGTAGTCCTCGGCGTCGAACTTGGGCGGCCGACCGCCCCGCGAGCCGAGCTTCGGTTACAAGCCTGGTCGGCCTTGTCCGGGATGGTGCAGCGGATGCCGCGACGTCGCAGGTAGGCACGGTTCTTGCGAGACGCATACGCCTTGTCGGCACGGACCCGGTCGGGCCGGGTGCGCGGACGCCCTGAACCCTGGCGGGCGACGCGGACCTTGTTCAGGACGGGCTCGAACTGCGGGGAGTCGGCACGCTGCCCGGCCGTGATCACGATGGACATGGGCCGCTGGCCCTGCTCGACGGCCAGATGGAGCTTGGTGGTCAGGCCGCCGCGCGAGCGGCCGAGACCGTGGTCGTCCGGCTCGACAGCGACGCCGCCCGGCGGCTCCTTGTGCAGGTCCCCTTTTTCCGCGCCCCGGCGGCGTGCTGGTGGGCCCGGCACACGGTGGAGTCGATGTTGAGGTCCCAGGTGATGAGCTCCTTGGCGTCGGCCTGGGCCTGCCCGTCGGTGGACCACCAGCGCATCCACGCGGACCGGCTCTCCGTCCCACCGGTTCGGCGCGGTGGTCGCGACGATCGCCCCGTCGGGACGGTCCGCGGTGGGCTGCGCGGCGTACTGAGTGTGTGCTGCGGCCCATGTCTCCTGCTGCGCGATCGCGAGAGCGGCCGGCAGGGGCCTGGCGACAGCTCGGTTGCTTCAAACAGGCGCTGCTCGCCCTGGCCCATCTCCGGAAGAACGAGACGTTCGCCCAGCTCGCGGCCGGGTTCGGCGTCTCGACCGCGACGGCTTGGCGGTACGTCGACGAGACCCTGGACGTTCTCGCGGCATGGGCGCCGGGCCTGCACGAGGCCCTGACCGGACTGGGCGAGGGCGACTTCGTCATCGTTGACGGCACCCTGATCGCCACCGACCGCATCAAGGCAGACGAGCCGTACTACTCCCAGAAACACAAGCAGCACGGTATGAACGTGCAGGTCATCGCCGCACCCGACGGCACACCCCTGTGGTTTTCGCGTGCCCTGCCCGGACGCACTCACCACCTGACCGCGGCCCGCGCCCACGGCATCATCCAGGCATGCCTGACCCGGCAGATCCTCATTCTTGCGGACCGTGCCTATCAGGGCGCCGGCGCCACTGTCCGCACCCCGTACTACCGCCACCGCGAACAGCCCGAGCAATACCAGCAGTTCAACCGTGACCACGCCCGGCTCCGGGCGCCCGGCGAACGCGCCTTCGCTCAGTTGAAGCAGTGGCGGATCCTCCGGCGAACCAGATGCTCCACCCGACGCGTCGGCACCATCGTCCAGGCCGTCCACACCCTGATGACCTGCGGCTATTCAGGATGAAAAAGGTTCACTGGTCACTGACCTGGAGCCGGTTCCTGGAGCCGTAACAGCGGCCGTGTTGACAGGTTTGGCTATTGAGATTAGCTTTTAGCTAAGCATGTTAGCCAAGCTTGGGAGATGTCATGACCGAGTACCTCGCCGTCGACGGCGGCACGATCGCTTACGAGGTGGCAGGGTCCGGCCCGCTGATCGTTCTCGCGCACGGCATGGGCGACAGCCGCTCCGCGTACCGTGCTGTGATCCCGCCGCTGGTGGCAGCGGGCTATCGGGTCGCCGCGGTCGATATGCGCGGCTGCGGCCGGTCCAGCGCCGACTGGTCGACCTGGAGCCGCACTGCTATCGCCGGCGACCTGCTCGCCGTGATCCGCCACCTGGGCAGCCCGGCCGTGCTCGTCGGCCACTCGATCTCCGGCGGCGCCGCCACCATCGCCGCGGCGCAGGAGCCCTCGCTGATCACCGCGGTCGTCGAGTTGGCGCCGTTCACTCGCAAGCAGTCGATCCGCCTCGGCGACCTGCGGGTGAAGCGCTTCCGGCAGGGCATGCTGCGGCTGCTCGGCACGGGCGCGTTCGGCAGTGTGCCGCTGTGGCGCTCGTACCTCGACGTGGCCTACCCCGGCGTGAAGCCGGCCGACTGGGCCGAGCGGCTGGGCTGCATCGACTCCCTGTTGCGCGAGCCGGGCCGGATGAAGGCCCTGCAGGGGATGGGCCGCAGCGCCCCGACCGACGCCGGTGCCCAGCTCGGCAACGTACACTGCCCGGTCCTGGTCGTGATGGGCACGCTCGACCCCGACTGGGCCGACCCGCACTCCGAGGGGTCGGCGATCGTCGATGCCCTGCCGTCCGGCCTCGGCCGCCTTGAGATGATTGAGGGCGCCGGGCACTACCCGCACGACCAGTTCCCCGACCAGGTGGTTTCGCTCATGCTCACCTTCCTCCGATCGGTCGCCGCCCGTGCCTAGGGCCGGCCTGGACCCGGCGGCCGTGGTCGCGGCCGGTGCCGCCCTCGCCGACGAGGTGGGCCTCGCCAACCTGACGATGGGTCTGCTGGCCGAGCGGGTGGGCGTGCGTACCCCGTCCCTGTACAAGCACGTGGGCGGCCAGGAAGACCTCAACCGGCGCATCGCGGCCCTGGCGTTGCGCGAGGCCGCCGACGCCGTCGGCGGCGCGGTCCAGGGGTACGCGGGCCGCGACGCCCTTGCGGCCGCGGCGCGCGCCTTCCGTGCCTTCGTGCTGGACCACCCCGGCCGGTACGCCGCGACGATCGGCATGGAACCGTCCGGCCCGGAGGATCCCCTGGCCACCGCGAGTCAGCGGCTGCTCGACTCGTTCACGGCGGTCCTGCGCGGCTACGAGGTCGCGGAGCCCGACGTGGACCACGCCCTGCGCATGCTCCGCACCCTCTGCCACGGCTTCGCCACGTTGCAGGCGGCAGGAGCCTTCCAGTGGAGCGCCAACATCGACGAAAGCTTCGAGTGGCTGATCGCCTTCGCCGACCGGGGCCTGCGCGCTCTTTGAGAATGCCGTCGCCGTAGCGCGCTTCGACATCACCGGCGCCTTGGTCTGCCTCGTCCGCATGGCCGTGATCATGTACGTGCTACGGGGCGCTGATCCAGCGGACGCGGGAGCATTCCGCAACTTGCGCGGTGGTCAGGATGACGCGCGAGCCAGTGCCGTATGTGGTCTGCCCGTGCCGGTTGGCGCACCGGCCGGTGTGACTGCCGCGTCCGCATTCGCCCTCATACTCGCACCGCCAACTGGCGCGTTCCTTAATGCTTTTGGAGATCTCTGGCTCAGTTGTCCGGGCAACGACTGCGGTTATCGGGTCGGATGGGCTCGTCGGGTCACTGTTCCGTGGCGTCGAGCTGGAGGGGGACGGTGCCAGCTCGAAGTTCGCGCAGGTTGACGCCGCCCGGATGGTGCGACCGGCGCTTCACGGCTTCGCCATCATCGAGGCCGCCGACGGCATTGGACTGCCCCGCGAGGTCACTCGCAGCTACCACTTCCTCATCGACACCCTGATCACCGGCCTGCAAGCCGACCCTGATGACTCCACCCCCCCGGAGGCCCGGCATGACCGCCGCCCACCCACCCGTGAACACCCCGAAACCATCCGCTGACGCGAAGATCTCAGCCCTGACAGAGCCCGATGCGACCGTCGGAACGCCAGGCGTGGTCACCGGCCAACCACTGAGCTGGCTGCGAATCGAAGGTCTGGCCGTCGCCGGAGCCGCTCTCGTCGTCTTTGCCACCACCGGCCAGCCCTGGTGGCTGATCCCGGCACTGTTCCTCGTCCCCGACCTGTCCTGGCTCGCGTACCTCGTTGGCCCGCGGGTAGGCGCCTGGACCTACAACCTCGCGCACACCGCGCCGCTGCCGCTGGCACTGCTCGTCGCCGGAGCCGGATGGCACACCAGCGCGCTTACCGTCGCCGGGGCCGTCGGCCTGTTCCACCTCGGTCTCGACCGCCTCATGAAGTACGGCCTCAAGTACGACCACAGCTTCGGCATCACGCACCTGGGCGTGCATGGTGACCACTGACCGGCCAGCGCAACGAACGAGGCCGTACGTAGCTTCCCCTGCGCTGGCCGGGCAGGCCCTGTGCTCCCGAAGCTGCCCTGAAGCGACATATAGCGCTCTGGAGCCTCCGTCACCTTCCGCTGCGTCCATCGCGATAGACGGCTGCGGGTGCCGTCCGCTGCGATACCGGCCGAGACCACTGCGGATGGGGGCCGGGCACTTTTGCGGAGAACTCCGCGCCCGGCCTGGACGGTGGCCGGCCCGCCGTTCACCGTGCTCACTCGTCGAGCGATGCCGGGCAGTGTGCTGCACCTGGATCGGCGGCAAGCTCGATCAACAGATCCAGCTTGCGCCCCGCCTCCTGAAGCTCGGCAGCAGTCGCGGTGATGCGAGCACGTTCAGCGCGCAAGCGCTCGAGCATCACGGTCGCCCACATCAACCCGCCCCGCCCCGGCGGAGTGCACGAGCAGACCACCCGCGAACGCTGGAACAAGGTCCACGATCTCCTCGGCCGGGGCGTCGGTCTGCTCGACTGCTCCCGCCGCCTGAACCTGGCCCTGAACACCGTCAAACGCTACGCCCGCATGCCCGAACCGCAGACCCAGCGCATCGCCCCCGCCTACCGGCCGACCCCTACCGCGACCATCTGCGCGCCCGCCGTGCGGCCGACCCCGCCACCCAACTGCTGCGGGAGATCCGAGAGCTGGGCTACACCGTCAGCGCCAACCTACTGGTCCGCTACCTCAATCAGGGCCACGCCGGAGGCGACCGCCCCGTCACCACCCCGCGCCACGCCAGCCGTCTTCTGCTCACCGACCCCGAGAATCTGCGCCTGAGGGGAGCGACCCTGTTGGAGAAGATCGCCGGGACCTGCCCGGAGATGACCGCACTCGCCGATCTCGTACGCGGCTTCGCCGCGCTGCTGAAACCGGCAGAGGGCAACGACGTCAAACTCACCGAGTGGATCACCACCGCCCGCGCCGTCGACCTGCCCCACGTCGGGGGCGGCCCCTACCCAGGGCGCGGAGTGCGGGGCCGCCCGAGCCCTGCGTCCTGTCAGCGCGGGGCACTACCCGAACGCTAAATCCCAGTCTCTGGCTTCACCTCCTCCGGTGCGTCGGCCGAGTGAGTGCTGGTCACGGCTTTCCTCAAAGCGAGGCGTCACCGGCCGCGCCTGGCGGCGTCATGAGCTGGCAGGGACCGGGAGCCCTGCCCCGGGGAGCCTTACCAGAGCGGCAGCTCGCCCGGAGTGATCGTGGCCGTGGGCAAGGGAGACGAAGCCGTCGGTTGTGCGGGATCAGCGTGGTGCTTCGGCGCCGCCATCGCGGCGGACCCGATCCAGTACCTGCTCATGGAGGGCGGCCATGCCTTCCGGCGGCACCGGGGCGGGGCTGCCGGTGAGGGTGTACCACTCGTCGGCGTCCGTGTACTGAATCGCGATGCTGGCGCGCCCCTCGGGCAGCAGGCTGGTGGCCACGGTGAGCTCGCCGGTGATGACGCCGACCTCGTCGGTCATCGCGCCGCCGCGCCCGGCTTTCACCTCGTCGACGAGCCGCTCCTGCTGGGGGTCGTGGTCGCTCATGAGGGACAGGTACCCAGCATCTCGGTGAGCGTGTTCTTCTCAGCTTCGGTCACCGACAGCTCGTAGGTCGCCTTCACCTACACCCAGGCCCGGGCGTAGGTGCACCAGCAGGGTTTGGACGGCGGCTGCCACTCGTCCGGGCCCTGATCGCCCTTGGACCGGTTCGACGCTGCCGAGACGGCCAACAGCTGACCTTCTCCCGGGTGTCACACCTTTCACCCTGCTGAGCCCAGTGGGGAAACTTTGCGCGGCTGTAGCCACGCATCGAGCCCTGTGCCGCCACCGTCAGCCCCGCCAACTCCGTCCGGGCTTGTTCCGCGGTCGGGAGGCCCGGCAGTGTGCCGGACTCGGCGGCCTCACCGCCTGGAGTGCCGGCGGGCGCGGACGGTTTGTTGTCTGTCGCCGCGGGCGCCGGCCCTTGTCCGGTGGGTGAGCAAGCGGCGAACGCCAGCGCGGTCACGGCCGCCAAACCACTTTTCAGCCACCACTGCTGACGCCCCATGACCTGCCCTTTTGATCCGGCCGTGGCTGACGCGACGGCTCTTGCTCGATTCCCTCGTTACCGGGGCGCTTCCGGCGTAGGCCTTCAGGTTTCGGGCCGTGTCGAGCCGAGAGCGGTCGTCACCGATCTCCGCGAGTATCCGAGCACCGGTGAGCACGGCAAGTCCGGGGA
>NZ_JBHVFF010000391.1:0-6338 GCF_042801895.1 Streptomyces sp. NPDC057543
ACCGAGTCGATCGTCATGCGGTCCAAGTCCGGCACCATCCGGAAGATCGACTCGACGCACCGCCTGTCGAAGCTGCGCGCCTACAGCGCGATCGACTTCGACCGCGCGAAGTAGCCCCCGCCCCGGAGTCCGGGGAGAGGAACGCGAGGAGGCGCCCCCGTGTGCGGTGGGGGCGCCTCTTCGCGCGTACGGACGTGCACACGGACCTGCACGGCGGCATACGCACGTGCACGGGCGCTCGGACGTGCACGGGCGCATCGCCACACCAGACGCGTAACGGACCTGCACGGACGCATACGGACGCGCACGTGTGCGTCGCGACGCACACCGGGCGCGTAACGGACCTGCACGGGCGCATACGGACGCGCACGGACGCGTCGCGACGCACACCGGGCGCGTACGGAGGTGCACGGACGACTGCGCGAAGTGATCCGGCCCGATCCGGTCCAGTCCGGTCCGGTTCAGCCCCCGTGTGCCCGCCCGGTCAGCCCGCCGCCGCGATGCGGCCCGTCGCTCCGGAGGTTGCGGATGATGCCTTGAGCTCCATCTCGCGCCGTCTGCGACGGGCGAGCACCACACGGCGTTCGGCGGCGGTGAGGCCGCCCCACACCCCGTACGGTTCCGGCTGTATAAGGGCGTGTTCCTGGCATTCGACCATCACCGGACAGCGCGCGCAGACCCGCTTCGCGGACTCCTCGCGCGCGAGTCTGGCAGCAGTCGGCTCCTTCGACGGGGCGAAGAACAGCCCGGCCTCGTCCCGGCGGCACACCGCCTCCGAGTGCCAGGGGCCGGCCTGGTCCTCCCGAGCGGGGATGCGCTGGGGAGGGACGGCGGCGACCTGCAGGGGCTGATGCGGCAGTTGCAGCACGGTCTACTCCTGACGACGGCTTACGGCTTCGCGAGCGAGAGACGATGCAGCAGTCCCTACCCCCTGTGCGTGCGCCTATGCACTGCGTGGCCCCGGTTCCGGGCCGCTCAAATGCGATCGATCAGGAATTTGGCTTGTTTTCGAAGGAGGAAGGAGTTCCGGAGAGGGAAGGGCGGGCAGGGCGGACCACTTCGCTCCTAGCCGAGGTATTTACGCAGCCGATCCTGGAGATCCGCGATGAACTTTCCGCGCTTGGGCTTCGCCTCGACGCTGCCGAACACCGAATAACCATTGACGACGACCACGGGCGCTTCGGGATCGGCGGATTCCAGTGTGGCGACTTCGAAATTACCGAAGACACCCGTGCCGCTGCCGCGCAGCGAGATGTTCTCGGGGACCTTGATCTCGACACTTCCGAAGATGGCCGTCGCGTTGATCACCGTGAGCCTCTGGCCGAAAAGTGCCTCGGTCAGATCGATCTCCACACTGCCGAAGAGCGCGAAGGCGTTGGTACGGCCGCCGACCCGCCAACGGCCCCTGCGGGTGGAGCTGCTGAAGATCGCCACCAGGTTCTCGGCGGGGCCCGTCGGGCCCTCCTGGCCGCGTGCGTCGGCCGCGGTGGCCGGGCGGGAGGCGCCCGACGGGGCGGGCAGATCCCGTACCAGCGGTTCGAGCTCACCGACGGTCTTGGCGCGGTAGACCGCGTCGACCCGCTCGGCGTGTTCCTCGGCGGTGAGCCGGCCCTCGGCCATGGCCTCGCGCAGGATGTCCGCGATCCGGTCGCGGTCCGCGTCGGAAGCGCGGATACCGGCCGGCTCCGCCGGGGCTACGGGCTGCTGGGGGTGCTTTTCGAGGTCCACCCGCCCAGGGTACCCAAACGCGATAGATCGCGACTAGCCCCCGCCCCGCCTCCGCCGTGTCGCCCCCGCGCCGCCACCCCTGCACGGACGGCGAACTGAGCCTTACCTCACAGCTCCGGCGTCCGTGCGGCGTTCTACTCTGGAGGGCGCGCTGCCCAAGGGAGGGCAGCCGCTGTCTGCCGAGTGAGGAATGGCCGTAATGCCAGAGTTTGCGTACTCCGATCTGCTCCCCCTGGGAGAGGACACCACGCCGTATCGTCTGGTGACCTCCGAAGGTGTCTCCACCTTCGAGGCCGACGGCCGTACGTTCCTCAAGGTCTCCCCGGAGGCTCTGCGCACGCTGGCCGCCGAGGCCATGCACGACATCTCCCACTACCTGCGCCCGGCCCACCTGGCGCAGTTGCGGCGGATCGTGGACGACCCCGAGGCGTCGTCCAACGACAAGTTCGTCGCGCTCGACCTGCTGAAGAACGCGAACATCGCCGCTGCCGGCGTCCTGCCGATGTGCCAGGACACCGGCACCGCGATCGTCATGGGCAAGCGCGGGCAGAACGTACTCACCGAGGGCGGTGACGAAGAGGCCCTGTCGCACGGCATCTTCGACGCGTACACCAAGCTCAACCTCCGCTATTCGCAGATGGCTCCGCTCACCATGTGGGAGGAGAAGAACACCGGCTCGAATCTGCCCGCGCAGATCGAGCTGTACGCCACCGACGGCGGCGCGTACAAGTTCCTCTTCATGGCGAAGGGCGGCGGCTCGGCCAACAAGTCGTTCCTCTTCCAGGAGACGAAGGCGGTCCTCAACGAGGCCTCCATGATGAAGTTCCTGGAGGAGAAGATCCGTTCGCTGGGTACGGCCGCCTGCCCGCCGTACCACCTGGCGATCGTCGTCGGCGGTACGTCGGCCGAGTTCGCGCTGAAGACCGCCAAGTACGCCTCCGCGCACTACCTGGACGAGCTGCCCGCCGAGGGCTCCCCCACGGGTCACGGCTTCCGGGACAAGGAGCTGGAGGAGAAGGTCTTCGAGCTGACGCAGAAGATCGGTATCGGCGCCCAGTTCGGCGGCAAGTACTTCTGCCACGACGTCCGTGTCGTCCGCCTCCCCCGGCACGGCGCCTCGCTGCCCGTGGCGATCGCCGTCTCCTGTTCGGCGGACCGCCAGGCCACCGCGAAGATCACCGCCGAGGGCGTCTTCCTGGAGCAGTTGGAGAAGGACCCGGCCCGCTTCCTGCCGGACACCACGGACGAGCACCTGGACGAGTCCGGGAACGTGGTGAAGATCGACCTCAACCGGCCGATGGACGAGATCCTCGCCGAGCTGACCAAGTACCCGGTGAAGACCCGGCTGTCGCTGACCGGGCCGCTGGTCGTGGCGCGCGACATCGCACACGCCAAGATCAAGGAGCGGCTGGACGCGGGCGAGGACATGCCGCAGTACCTGAAGGACCACCCGGTCTACTACGCGGGCCCGGCGAAGACGCCCGAGGGGTACGCGTCCGGCTCCTTCGGCCCGACGACGGCCGGCCGTATGGACAGCTACGTCGCGCAGTTCCAGGCCGCGGGCGGTTCGAAGGTGATGCTCGCCAAGGGCAACCGCTCCCGGCAGGTCACCGAGGCGTGCGACGCCCACGGCGGTTTCTACCTGGGCTCGATCGGCGGTCCGGCGGCACGCCTCGCGCAGGACTGCATCAAGAAGGTCGAGGTCGTCGAGTACGAGGAGCTCGGCATGGAAGCGGTGTGGCGGATCGAGGTCGAGGACTTCCCCGCGTTCATCGTCGTCGACGACAAGGGCAACGACTTCTTCACCGAGCCCGCCCCGGCGCCGACGTTCACCAGCATCCCAGTGCGGGGGCCGGGTCTCGCCTGACGGGGCACTCCCTCCGTAGCCACGGTTCCTGCGGGGCGTTCCGGTCACGTTTCATCGGCCGGGACGCCGCGCGCCGTTCCGCGATCCCCCGTCATCACTCCCCCTCACTTCTCCGCGCTCCTCTTCACTCCTCCAGGGGTCCCGACTTCACCTCTCCAGGAGTCCCGACGTCGCGACCAGATAGCCGAGTTGGGCGCGGCTGTTGCTGCCCAGCTGCTCGGAGACCCTCCGTACGTGTTCGGCGACGCTGCGGCGGCTCATGCCGAGCCGGCGGGCGATCGACTCGTCCGTCTCGCCGCCCACGACCGCCTGCAGGATGGTCCGTTGCAGGTCGGAGGTGACGACCGGGGTGCGCAGCGGTACGCGTTCCGGGCGGACCGGGACCGCACGGACCCAGGCCTCGTCGAAGTGGCGGGCCAGGAAGCGGACCAGGGACGGGTGCTGGATGCGCAGGGCGCTGTGCGGTTCGTCGGAATACGGGACGAACGCGAGGCTGCGGTCGAAGACGATGATCCGGTCGACGACCTCGGCGAGCGTCCTGACCTCGGCCCCCTCGGTGGTCACCCGCTCGATGTAGGCGAGCGTCGTACGGTCCGAGCGGACGGTGTGCTGATAGATGGTCCGCTGCCGGATACCCCGCCGCAGGTTGCCCAGGTCCCGGGGCAGCGACTCCTGAAGTGTCTGCGCGGGACGGCCGCCGCCGGGGTGGGCGGTGCGGACCTCCTCGCGGCAGCCTGCGACGCCCGCGTCGAGCGCCTTGCCGATCACGGCCGCGCCGGTCAGCCGAGTGAGGGCGGGCTGTTCGAGCCGGTGCACATCGGCGTACAGGCCCTCGAACACGGCGAGCGCGGCGCGGGCCGAACGCAGCGTGCGACGCTGCCGGGCGATCGCCTCCTCGATGGGCCCGAGCGCGTCGAACGAGGCGGTTTCGGGCGGTACGGGGATCAGGTACCCGGGTGAGTCGCGGTCCTCCACCATCAGGTGAAGGGCGCTCAGGCAGCGGGGCACGTCGCCCGCCGGAAGGCTGCCTGCCGTGAGAGCGCGCCGATAGGCCGCGAGGGCCGTGTCACAGGCGCGGTCCGGTGACGATTCGCGGCAATCACACGCCCATGGGCCGGATTGATCGTCCTTCACAAGCATGCAGGTTACATTCGTGCACTCCGCAGGCCATGGGTGAGCACGGCCGCTCGGTGAGTATGGGCCGGTGACGCACGACATCGAACGGGCGGACGAACGTCCGGATCGCGCTCCGGACGCCGACCCGGCCGGCCGCGTGCGCGGCGAGCGCCGTTATCGATTCCTCGTCGCCGGATACTCCCTCTCTTCGTACGGCACCTTCCTGAATATGGTGGCGCTCAATCTGTTCGTCTACGAGACGACGGGCAGAGCGCTTGCGATGGGCCTCTTCATGGCCGTGCGCCTGGGGTCCGGATTTTTCGCCGGGCTCGCCGCCGGTGGTCTGCTCGCCCGTTTCACGGCGAAAAGCCTCATGCTGTGGACGAATGTGGCGCAGGCGGTGGTGATGCTGTCGTTGGTCTTCGCGCCGCACGGGATGCGGACGGCCGCGCTGATGGCCGTTTCCGTGGTGGTCGGCGCCTGCGGAACGCTTTTCATGGTGTCGCTGCGCAGTTCCATTCCCGAGATGGTCGGCGACGACCGCCGTTCCTGGGCGAACTCCCTTTCCATCACGGGGCGTTCACTGGCCATGGTGGCCGGTTTCGCCTCGGCGGGGGTGGTGGTCTCGCTGGTCGGCTACACCGCGGCGTTCGTGGTGGACATGGCCACCTTCGTCGTCTGTGCCGTGACGGTGGCCCTGCTCCCGATCGCGGGCGGCGGCGAAGGTAAGCCCGGGACGGGCGAGGGGCAGAGAGCCGGCACGGGGGCCGGGTGGTGGCGAATGCCGGGCGCGTTCCTCGCGTCGGCCGCCGCGCCGGGTCTCGGTCTGATGGTGGTGCTGCGGGGTGCGGACGCCCTCGGTTCGTCCTCCCACAACGCCGCGCTGCCGGTCTACTCCGCCGGGCTCGACGCCTCGCGCCCCGCCGTGTTCGTCAGCGCGTTCTGGTGTCTGTGGGCGCTGGGGAACGTCGTCGCCCAGCAGTCGATCCAGCGGTACGTCAAGCGCGGCGGGCATCCGGTGGGCGCCCGGGGGTTCGGGTACGGAACGTGCCTGATGTCCGGGGCGTTCATTCTGGCGTTCGCCGGGTTCCCGTCGGCGGCGACCGCCGTGATCGCGCTGGTCGCAGGGGCGGCCGACGGGCTCACCGAGGTCTCGTACACCTCGCATCTGCAGACGCTCCCCGCCGATTCGCGCGGTCATGCGTTCGGGCTCTCCGCGACCGTCGAGAACCTCGGGTTCGGCGTCGGCATGATCCTGGTCGCGGCGGCGCTCGACGGCCACAGCCCGCTGACCGTCGTCGCCTGGTCGCACGGGGTGGCCATCGTGATCGCCGTGGTGTTCCTGATCCGGGTGGCGGGGGTGCGCAGACGCGATGGGGCCCCCGCTCACCGCTCCGGCGCCGAACGCGGCGGACCCGTGCCGTGAGGGATCACGGACGATGGTATTCAGCCAATCTTCGGGCGCTGGTACCGGCTTCCGTGAACTGCACGGCACGGCCGACCGGGCGGGCACGACCGGCGGCAGCTGCGTCGCCCGCGACGGCGCCCTGATCGCCCGGTACGTCCCCGAGGGCGCCCCCGCCGGAGGTGCGGGGCGGGACGGACCGGGTCGCGAACGCCCGGGCCG
>NZ_JBHVFF010000392.1:0-6338 GCF_042801895.1 Streptomyces sp. NPDC057543
CACCGACGGTGGGCGCCCCTCACGCATGTGCCGCCTGTTCCTGTGCGGCGTGCCGTCCCGGCCGAGGGCCATGTTTCCCCCTCCGGGCCCACTGGAAGGCCCCACAAGGGGCTATGGGTCAGTTTCTCCTTTAATGTCACATTCACTGACTGTCGGCAGAGGAGCGCGCGTGACCAACCCCGTACCTCCCCGCGACCGGCCCGATCAGCCCTGGCGCTCCGAGGGCGCCCCGCCGCCCCCGCCACCGGGCCGGAAGATGCCGGGAGGCTGGGGCGGACTGCTGCTCACCGCGCTCGCCGTCTATCTGATCGCCAATCTGGTGCTGTCCTTCTTCAACGGGGCGGAGGAACGCACGATCGCGTACACGGAGTTCAGCAAGCAGGTCACCTCGGGCAATGTCTCCAAGATCTACTCCAAGGGAGACGCCATCCAGGGGCAGCTCAAGAAGGAGGCGAAGGTCCCGGGAACCGACAAGAAGTACACCAAGTTCGTCACGCAGCGGCCCGCGTTCGCGGACGACAACCTCTGGGCCGAACTGGTGAAGGACGATGTCGCGGTCACCGCCGAGCCCGTCGTCCAGCAACGCAGCTTCCTCGCCAACCTGCTGATCTCGCTGGCCCCGATGCTGCTGCTCGTCCTGCTCTGGGTGTTCGTCGCCCGCCGGATGTCCAAGGGTATGGGCGGCGGTATGGGCGGCTTCAGGCGCAAAGCACCGCCCAAGCCCGTCGAGCTGGAGGCCGGGCGGCGCACCACCTTCCAGGACGTGGCCGGGATCGACGAGGTCGAGGGCGAGCTCAACGACGTCGTGGACTTCCTGAAGAATCCGCAGGCGTACCGGAGGATGGGCGCCCGGATGCCCGGGGGAGTGCTCCTCGCGGGGCCGCCCGGCACCGGCAAGACGCTGCTCGCCCGGGCCGTCGCGGGTGAGGCCGGGGTGCCATTCTTCTCGGCATCGGCCTCCGAGTTCATCGAGATGATCGTCGGCGTCGGCGCGAGCCGGGTGCGGGAACTCTTCGCGGAGGCGCGCAAGGTCGCCCCCGCCATCGTCTTCATCGACGAGATCGACACCATCGGCCGGGCCCGCGGCGGCGGCTCCGGCATGGGCGGCCACGACGAGCGCGAGCAGACGCTCAACCAGATCCTCACCGAGATGGACGGCTTCTCCGGTTCGGAGGGCGTCGTCGTCCTCGCCGCCACCAACCGCGCCGACGTTCTCGACCCCGCCCTCACCCGGCCCGGCCGCTTCGACCGGATCGTCCAGGTCAGCCCGCCGGACCGGCGCGGCCGGGAGGCGATCCTGGAGATCCACACCCGGCAGATCCCGCTCGCCGACAATGTGAACCTGGCCCAGGTGGCCGGTACGACCCCCGGTATGACCGGCGCCGATCTCGCCAACCTCGCCAATGAGGCCGCGCTGCTCGCCGTCAAGCGCCGGCAGTCCGAGGTCAGCCAGACCGATCTCTCGGACGCCCTGGAGAAGGTCCAGCTGGGGGCGGAACGCTCGCTGGTCATGTCGGACGAGGAACGCCGCAGGACCGCGTACCACGAGAGCGGGCACGCCCTGCTCGGCATGCTCCAGCCGGGCGCCGACCCGGTCCGTAAGGTCACCATCGTGCCGCGCGGCCGCGCCCTGGGCGTCACCCTCTCGACGCCGGAGGCCGACAAATACGCCTACACCGAGGAGTATCTGCGCGGCCGCATCATCGGCGCGCTCGGCGGGATGGCCGCCGAGCAGGTGGTCTTCGACATGGTCACCACCGGCGCGGAGAGCGACCTGGAACAGGTCACCAACCTGGCCCGTGGCATGGTCGGCCGCTGGGGCATGAGCCACAAAGTGGGCAGGCTGACGGCGATCCCGAGCGACGCCCAGCAGGCGTACGGGCTCTCCGCGGCCCCCGCGACGCTCGACGCGGTGTACGGCGAGATGCGGCGCATCGTCGACGAGTGCTACGAGGAGGCGTGCCGGCTCCTGCGGGAAAACCGGCACAGGCTGGACTCGCTGGCCTCGGCACTGCTGGAGCACGAGACGCTGGACGAGGCCGCGGCCTATCGGGCGGCCGGAATTGCCCGCCTGGCCAAGTAGCCGCCGCGGCCCGGACCGTGCACTCGGGGCTTCAGGTCGTGCACACGAGATAGCGGAAGACGTTCGGCATCCAGATCGTGCCGTCCCCGCGCAGATGCGGACGCAGAGCCTCCGCGACCTCCTTCGTCACCTGATCCTGGTCCGTCGCGAGAACCGCCGCGTCGAAAAGCCGCGTCGACAGCAACCCCCGTACCGCGCTGTCCATGTCCGCGTATCCGAACGGGCACGCCACTCGGCCGGAACCGTCCGGGCTCAGACCGGCCCGGAACGCCACTTCCTCCAGATCGTCCCGCTCCCACGGCCGCCAGCCATCGGTGTGCGGCGCCCGGGCCCCCTCGGAGAGCCGCCCCGCCACCCGCAGCACCGGCGCCGTCGCGCACCGCTCCGGCGGACCCCACCCGGTCAGCACGACCGTGCTTCCCCGGGCTGCCAGCGGTACGGCCGACCGCAGCGCGTCCACGAGCCGTTCGCCGTCACCGGACGAGCAGCCGATCGGAGTGAACGCGGTGATCAGGCCGTACGGCGCCCCGTCGACCGGGGCGGCCGCGGACGGATCACCGTCGACGAGCCGGGCGTGCCCTTCCGGAGTTCCGGCATCGCTCCCCGGATCGGGCAGCAGCCGGGCGCGGGCGAGCGCCAGCCGTTCGGAATCGGTGTCGACGCCGGTGACGCGCGCGCCGCGCGCGGCCGCGATCAGCAGCGCGAGGCCGGAGCCGCAGCCGAGGGAGAGCAGCCGGGTGCCGGTTCCCACCTCGAGCCGCTCGTACACCGCTTCGTACAGCGGTGCGAGCATCCGCTCCTGGATCTCGGCCCAGTCCCTGGCACGGGTACCCGGATCCACCGGGGTGGCCGGGGCCGCGTGGCTGTGGTGCCGGACGAGCGTAGGTGTCATGGAAGCGCCCCAATCCGCCGAGAGGTCGGTCGTGTCCGATCGGTCGTGCCCGAGTGGTTGCTCCCCCCTGTGCGTCCGCGCCCGTTCCCCCCGTATGTCAGAGAACTGCGCATCCGCGCCCGCGTCCAGAGGTCTGATGGCAATGGTTGTGTGCTCCGGTGCTGCGCCCGTGCGTACGGCCCGTGGAGGCAGGGCCAGTCGCTCCGTGTGGTGGACGGTGTCGCCGTACGATGCGCGCCATGGCAAAGGCACCCGTTCTCACGCCCCAGGCCGAGGACTTTCCCCGCTGGTACCAGGATCTGATCAACAAGGCCGAACTCGCGGACAACGGTCCGGTGCGCGGCACCATGGTCATCCGGCCGTACGGATACGGCCTGTGGGAGCGGATGCAGCAGGAGATGGATGCCCGGATCAAACAGGCGGGTGCCCGGAACGCCTACTTCCCGCTCTTCATCCCCCAGTCTTACCTGACACGCGAAGCCGAGCACGTCGAGGGCTTCGCACCGGAGCTCGCCATCGTGACCCACGGGGGCGGAAAAGAGCTCGAAGAGCCCGTGGTGGTGCGGCCGACGTCCGAAACGATCATCAACGAATACTTCTCGAAATGGGTCCAGAGCTACCGGGATCTGCCGCTGCTGATCAACCAGTGGGCGAACGTCGTGCGCTGGGAGATGCGCCCGCGGGTCTTTCTCCGTACGACGGAATTCCTCTGGCAGGAGGGCCACACCGCCCACGCCACCTACGAGGAGGCCCGGGAGTACGCCGCGTACATCCACCGGGACGTCTACGCGGACTTCATGGTCGATGTCCTCGGCATCGACGTGGTCCTGGGCCGCAAGACCCCGGCCGAGCGGTTCGCCGGAGCCGTCAACACCCTGACGCTCGAAGGAATGATGCGGGACGGCAAGGCCCTGCAACTGGGCACGAGCCACGAACTCGGCACCAACTTCGCCCGGGCCTTCCACACCAGCTACCTGTCCAGGGAAGGCAGGCAGGAGCTCGTCTGGCAGACCTCCTGGGGCTCGTCGACCCGCATGGTGGGCGGTCTGATCATGGCGCACGGCGACGATCACGGCCTTCGGGTGCCGCCGCGCCTCGCTCCCGTCCAGGCCGTCGTCCTCGCGGTCAAGGACGACGACGCGGTACTGGCCGCGGTCCGGTCGGTCGGGGAGCGGCTGCGTGCCGCGGGAATCAGGGCCGAGGTCGACGAGCGCACCGACACCCCGTTCGGCCGCCGCGCCGTCGACTGGGAACTGAAGGGTGTGCCGGTACGGATCGAGATCGGCCCGCGCGATCTGGCGGTCGGCTCCGCGATGCTCGCCCGGCGGATCCCCGGCGGAAAGGAACCGGTGGACATCGACGCGCTGCCCGCGCTGCTCCCGGCGGTCCTGGAGGAGGACCAGGCAGCTCTGCTGCGGGAGTCCCGGAGCCGGCGCGAGTCGGCCACCAGCGAGGTCGCGTCCGTCGAGGAGGCCGTGGAGGCGGCATCCGCGGGCGGCTGGGCGCGTATCGCCTGGTCGGCCCTCGGCCCGGCCGGGGAGGCCCGGCTCGCGGAGCACGGGGTGTCCGTACGGTGCCTGGTCGCCGGGGACGGGTCCGTGCCGGACGCGGACGACGCCCCCGGTACTGTCGCCCTGGTGGCCCGCGCCTACTGACGCCCCACCCGCCGCCGGGCCGCCCGACGGCCCGGCGTACGGTTGCCGTCTACGCCCGGGCGTACGAGGCACTACGTACCACCTTGGTGTGAGCTGTGAGACTTCTCCGCAGATCAGCGCACCCGCCCTCGTCAGGGCGCATCAATGGCAACTGACTGGTACGTGCAAATTATTTGGGATGGCCCGGAATCGGAACACCGGGGCCCCCGTGCTCGTTGTCACGACGTGAGCACGACACCACCTGTACTTGCCGCAGAGCTGGCGCAGGCGTGGGCCGATATTCAGCGGTACCACCCCGAGCTGCCCGATCTAGCCGCGCCAGAGTCCCTGATCGGAGAGTCCTCGTCCGCCTGTGGCGGAGAACTCTCCTTCGAGCGACTGCTCCACGAGGCAGTCCATGGCATCGCCGCCGCCCGAGGTGTCCGCGACACCTCGCGGGCCGGCCGCTACCACAACCGACGATTCCTCGCGATCGCCGAGGAGCTGGGCCTCGATCATGCCGAGGAGCCCCACCCCAGCAGCGGCTTCTCGCTGGTCACGCTCAACCCCGAGGCCAAGAGAAGGTACCGGCCGACGATCGAGCGGCTGCAGCGCGCCCTCAAGGCGCATACGGTCGCCACCGCCGCCGACACCAAGCGTTCCTTCCGTGGGCCGGCCGCCCGGCACGGCTCGTCCGGTGGAGGCGTCCGCGTCAAGGCGGTCTGCGACTGCGGACGCAATGTGCGGGTCGTCCCGTCGGTGCTGGCGCAGGCGCCGATCGTCTGCGGAGGCTGCGGAAAGCCGTTCCGCATCCCCGAAGCCGCGGTCGCGGTGGGGTGACCCGACGTGGTGTGGCACAATGGCTAGCTGTACTCGACAGTCGCACAGGACCCCTCTCTCCTCCGGCTGACGCGTCCATCGGGCACCCGAGTACCGCAACCCCACGTGGCATCTTCGTTGTGCCCAACCACGTCATAGACCAGGAGACACCACTTCCGTGGCAGTCAAGATCAAGCTGAAGCGTCTGGGCAAGATCCGTTCGCCTCACTACCGCATCGTCGTCGCCGACTCCCGTACCCGCCGTGACGGCCGGGCCATCGAGGAGATCGGCCTGTACCACCCGGTGCAGAACCCCTCGCGCATCGAGGTCAACTCGGAGCGTGCGCGGTACTGGCTGTCCGTCGGCGCCCAGCCGACCGAGCCGGTTCTCGCGATCCTGAAGCTCACCGGTGACTGGCAGGCCCACAAGGGTCTCCCGGCCCCCGCGCCGCTGCTGCAGCCGGAGCCCAAGGCGGACAAGCGCGCCCTGTTCGAGGCCCTGGCCAAGGACACCGGCGAGGAGTCCAAGGGCGAGGCCATCACGCAGAAGTCGAAGAAGTCCGACAAGAAGGCGGACGAGGCTGCTGACGCGGCTGCGTCCGCCGAGTCGACCGAGGCCTGAGCATGCTCGAGGAGGCTCTCGAGCACCTCGTGAAGGGCATCGTCGACAACCCTGACGATGTGCAGGTCGCCTCGCGCAACCTGCGCCGTGGTCGCGTGCTGGAGGTCCGGGTCCACCCCGACGACCTCGGCAAGGTGATCGGCCGCAACGGTCGCACCGCACGCGCGCTGCGTACCGTCGTGGGCGCCATCGGCGGCCGTGGCATCCGCGTCGACCTCGTCGACGTGGATCAGGTTCGCTGACAGAGTTGAACACCGGCACGGGCCGGGGAGGGCCATGGGCCCACCC
>NZ_JBHVFF010000393.1:0-6336 GCF_042801895.1 Streptomyces sp. NPDC057543
GTCAACGACGCTCCGCGTCGCTTCCCTCCTCCGCCTTGGATTCGAAGCCGCATGACGCCGCTCGCTGATCCACTCTCCATCGCGGGTGAGGTCGTCGGAGCGTCCGGCAATCGGGGGCCGCGACGCGGTGCCGGGCACGTGCTGGTCGGTGGCAGACCGGCCGGCAGTCGCAGCCCCGGCTCAGGAGACCGCCCCGCCCGCCCGGAAAGCGCGCAGCCGCTGATACGTCTCCAGGCCGTCCGGCACCCACTCCCAGTCGCCGAGCCGCTGCTCCAGCTCCGCATCGGTGAGGAAGGTGTGCCAGGCGACCTCCTCCACCTGCGGGTGCACCGGCAGCTCGCACCGCACCTGGTAGACGTGGGACCACCAGGAGTGCTCCGCGCTCTCGTAGAGGAACTTGAAGAGGGGCTCGGGACGGGGGAGCCCCGTGACCCCCAGCTCCTCCTCGGCCTCCCGCAGCGCCGCCTCGTCGTACGACTCGCCGGCCCCGACCACCCCGCCGACGAACATGTCGTAATGGGACGGGAAGACCAGCTTCGTGGGGGTCCTGCGGTGCACGAAGAGCCTGCCGTCGGCATCCCGGGCCTCGATGAAGACGCAGCGATGGCGTAGGCCCCGTGCGGTCGCCTCACCGCGCGGGGCCTGTCCCACGACCACGTCGTTCTCGTCGACGATGTCCAGGATCTCGTCAGAAGGAGTCATGCCCTCATCCAACATCAGAGGACTGACAGGTCCACCCTCGCAGTGATCACTGCCCCATGACGTACTTGACGGTCGGGCCCGTGGTCCAGCCGCCGTCCACGGCCAGTTCGGCGCCGGTGACGTACGAGGCGGCGTCCGACAGCAGGAAGACGACCGCCTCGGCGATCTCCGGGGCCTCCCCGACCCGGCCCATGGGGGTGTTGGGGTAGTTCCCGTCGCCCTGCTGAATGCCGGCGGACGCGGTCATCGGTGTGTAGACCATGCCGGGGTGCACGGAGTTCACCCGAATCTTCGCGGTGCCGAGCTCCACCGCGCCGACCTTCGTCAGACCGCGCACGCCCCACTTGGACGCGCCGTAGCTGGAGGTCAGGGCGAGGCCCATCAGTCCGGCGGCCGAGGAGATGTTGACGATCGAGCCGCCACCGTTCTCCTTCATCACCGGGATCACGGTCCGCATGCCGATGAAGACACCCGTCAGGTTGATGTCGACGACCTTGCGGAAGTGCTCGACCGTCTCGGTCTCCAGCGGCTGGCCGGTCGATATCCCGGCATTGTTGACCAGGCCGTCGATCCGCCCGAACTCGGCGACGGCGAAACCGGCGACGCGCCGCCAGTCCTCCTCGGAGGTCACGTCGTGGTGCAGGAAGCGGGCCCGCGCCCCCAGCTCCGCGGCGGTGGCGGCGCCCTCCTCGTCGAGCACATCGGTGATCAGCACGTTGGCGCCGCCCGCCACGGCGAGGCGGGCGGCCTCGGCTCCCAGCCCCCGGGCGCCGCCGGTGATGATGACGGTCTTGTCGCCGAGCTTGCTCTTGTCGGTCATGGCATGTCCTTACGTGTGGTGCGGGTGGTTCACGCGCCGTCCGGCACGGGTGCGTGCAGGAACGCGGTGGTGGTCTCGACGAGGTCGGCGAGGAAGAACGCCTCGCCTGTCAGCGGGCGGGTGCCGTCCAGTCCCTGGCGGGCGCGGTCGGCCAGCGCCGCGCCGATCAGAGTGAGCGCCAGATCCAGACGCTCCAGGCGGACGGGCCCGGGCAACTCGCCCAGGCAGTTCCCGATGCGCCCGATCAGCTCCCCGTAGGCGGTGCCGTCCAGGGCGGGGTGCGGCCGGCCGGTCCGCAGTCCGGTCTCATGGCTGAGCTGGGCCGAGATCCGCAGACAGCGGCGGCCCCGGTCGTCGGCGAGCAGGCTCGCCTCGGCCGTCACCAGCGCGGTGAGCAGTTCCCGTACGCCGCAGTCCGTACCCAGCCCGTCGAGCAGCGGCGCGATCACCCGTTCGGTACGGGCCTGGCGGCCGGCCATCACAGCGTCGAGCAGCCCGGTCCGCGAGCCGAAGTGGTACTGGACCGCGGAGGGGTTGCTCTGCCCGGCCAGCCGGACGATGTCCCGCAACTGGGCACCGTCCGTGCCCTGCGCGGCGAAGACCTCCTCGGCCGCGCGGATCAGCTTGTCCCTGGTCTCTTGTCCCGACGCTCTCGCCATGCGGCCATTCTAATGCTGGCCATTATTAAAGACCAGCGCGGACGGCTCCCTGTGACCAGGGAGACGTACCGGGAGGGCGTACGGGGAGGGCGTACGGGGAGGACGTACGGGGAGGACGTACGGGGCGCACCGAGGGTGTGCGGCGGGGCGCACCCGGACGTGCCCGCAGGGCACGTGCCGCCGCTCAGCTCGGCAGCAGGCTCTTCTCCCGGCGCCCGCCCACGGGCCCCTCCGGCATCGCCGGATGCAGTCCCAGCAGCACGATCCCGACGACGATCGCCGCGAGACCGCCCGCCTGCCAGGCCAGCGCGCCGGGGTCGGTGCGCAGCTGGTCACCGAGGAAACCGACCCCGCAGGCGATCCCGGCCAGCGGCTGCGCGGCGGTCAGCGGGGGCAGCGAGACCCGTAGCGGGCCCGTCTCGAACGCGCTCTGCACCAGGAGCAGGCCCGTCACCCCCAGCGCCACCACCGCATACGGCTGCCATGCCGTCGCGAGCGTCGCAAAGCCGTCCTCCGAAATCCGCTGGCCGGTGACCCGGGTGAGGGCGTCCTGGAGTCCGTACAGCAGCCCGGCCGCCACCGCGAGCAGCGCAGGGGCGACCCCGGACTGATGGCGCTTGGCGAAGGTGGTGAGCAGCAGTGCCACGCCCACGACCACACCGATCACCAGCCAATGCCGCAGCGGATCGGTCACCGCCTCACCGCCCCGCGGCTCGCCCCCCAGAAGAAACGCGGCGACTCCGCCGGCCAGCATCCAGAGCCCGGCCCAGCCCTGCCGACCGAGCCGCTGCCCGGTGCGATGACGCGACAGGGCCATCGCGAAGAGCAGATTGGTCGCGAGCAGTGGTTCGACGATGGACAGCTCGCCCTTGCCCAGGGCCAGGGCGCCCAGCACCATGCCGCAGACCATCAGCCCGATACCGGCCAGCCAGCTCCGTACCCGCATCAGGTCCAGCAGCAGCCGGAAGGAGAGATAGTCGCTCCTCGGCGCGTGGGAAGCGGCGTCCTGCTGGAGGACGAAGCCGAACCCCAGACAGCAGGCGGCACTCACGGCGAGTACGAGAACCAGCACCGACACGCTTCTACCTCAAGTCAGGCCAGAAGTGGGTGATTCGTATCGACGATAGCGCCTGCGCCGCATGCGTGCGGCCGGGGCGCCGCCGACCGGGCGGTTGACGCCGCAGCGGCCGGTACAGAGGATCTGACGCACGAGTAACCTCCGGCGTCCGTGCCGGATCCTCACCGTGACCGTGGCCGGATCGCTCCGCCTCCGACCCCCGACAAGGATGGAACCCATGGCGTACGACGCTGATGTGATCGTGATCGGGGCAGGGCTCGCGGGTCTGGTGGCCACCGCCGAACTGGTCGACGCGGGCCGCTCGGTGATCCTGCTCGACCAGGAACCCGAACAGTCCATCGGCGGCCAGGCGCACTGGTCCTTCGGCGGTCTCTTCCTCGTCGACTCGCCCGAGCAGCGCCGGATGCGGATCAAGGACAGCCACGAGCTGGCCCTCCAGGACTGGCTCGGCACGGCGGGCTTCGACCGCGAGGAGGACCACTGGCCACGGAAGTGGGCCGAGGCGTACGTCGACTTCGCGGCCGGTGAGAAGCGTTCCTGGCTGCACGCCCAGGGGTTGCGGCTCTTCCCCGTCGTCGGCTGGGCGGAGCGCGGCGGCTACGACGCGAACGGCCACGGCAACTCCGTACCGCGCTTCCATATCACCTGGGGCACCGGTCCCGGCGTCGTCGCCCCCTTCGAGCGCCGGGTCCGCGCGGGCGTCGCCAAGGGCCTCGTCCGGCTGAAGTTCCGCCACCGGGTCACCGGCCTCGCCCGCACCGCGGGCACCGTCGACACGGTGACCGGCGAGATACTGGAGCCGAGCGCGGCCGCCCGCGGCACCGCCAGCAGCCGGGTGACGGCCGGCACCTTCGAGTTGAGGGCCCAGGCGGTGATCGTCACCTCCGGTGGCATCGGCGGCAACCACGACCTCGTACGCAAGCAGTGGCCCCGGCGGCTCGGCACCCCGCCCGCGAAGATGCTCTCCGGCGTGCCCGCCCATGTCGACGGACTCATGCTCGGCATCACCGAGGAGGCGGGCGCGCACCACATCAACCGCGACCGGATGTGGCACTACACCGAGGGCATCGAGAACTGGAACCCGATCTGGGCCAGGCACGGCATCCGCATCCTGCCGGGACCGTCCTCGCTCTGGCTGGACGCCCGCGGCAAGCGACTGCCGGTCCCGCTCTTCCCCGGCTTCGACACCCTCGGCACCCTCGAACACATCATGAGGTCCGGATACGACTACACCTGGTTCGTCCTCGACCGGAAGATCATCGGCAAGGAGTTCGCGCTCTCCGGCTCCGAGCAGAACCCCGACCTGACCGGGAAGTCGATCCGCGACGTGCTCGGCCGGGCCCGCGCGGACGTACCGGCGCCGGTGAAGGCGTTCATGGACAAAGGGGCGGACTTCGTCGTCGAGCAGGACCTCGCGGCACTGGTCCGTGGGATGAACGCGCTCACCGACGAGCCGCTGATCGACGAGGCCGAGTTGCGCCGCGAGATCACCGCCCGCGACCGCGAGATCGCCAACCCCTTCACCAAGGACCTCCAGATCACCGCGATCCGCGGCGCCCGCACGTATCTGGGGGACAAGCTGATCCGTACGGCGTCACCGCACCGCATCCTCGATCCCAAGGCCGGTCCGCTGATCGCCGTACGGCTCAACATCCTGACCCGCAAGTCGCTCGGCGGGCTGGAGACGGACCTGTCCTCCCGGGTGCTCACCGAGGACGGCACACCGCTGTCCGGCGTGTACGCGGCGGGGGAGGCGGCCGGTTTCGGCGGCGGCGGGGTGCACGGCTACCGCTCGCTGGAAGGTACCTTCCTCGGCGGCTGCGTCTTCTCCGGCCGGGCGGCGGGCCGGGCGGCGGCGAAAGCCGTCGGCTAGCGGGTGCCCGGTGCCCGCTCCCGGGCCCCGCTCACCCTCACCGGCCCGGGCGGCCCGCTCGGACCGGTGTGTGCGGGCGCGGGTACGTGCGGCGGGCTTCCGGGCCTGTCCTGGCGGGTACGTGCGGCGGGCTTCCGGGCCTGTCCTGGCGGGTACGTGCGGCGGGCTTCCGGGCCTGTCCTGGCGGGTACGTGCGGCGGGCTCCCGGGCCTGTCCTGGCGGGTACGTGCGGCGGGCTCCCGGGCCCGTCCGGGGTGGCCGGACCCGGCGCGGACAGAGTCGGCGGGGTGAAGATCCCGCGTCTCCTCGACGACCGGCTGAAGCTGCGCCACCTGGTCCTCGTCGACGCGCTCTCCCGGGTCCGGTGTGCCGGGGCGACGATCTCCAGCGCGAGGTCGTCGAAGATTCGCGAGTCCTTCGCCGCCTCGGCCCCGTCGCGACCGTAGGTGAAGAACGCCGGGGTGGGGGAGACCACTTGGCGGTGCACACCGTCCGCGTCCTCGCGTCGCAGCCGTAGGGCACCAGCTGCCCGGCCCCGCCTACCGTTCCGTCGCGCCCGCGACGGGATCCAGCAGCTCGACGACCCGGAACCGTTCGG
This sequence comes from Streptomyces sp. NPDC057543, assembly GCF_042801895.1. Lineage (NCBI taxonomy): Bacteria > Bacillati > Actinomycetota > Actinomycetes > Kitasatosporales > Streptomycetaceae > Streptomyces > Streptomyces sp. NPDC057543. The sequence goes on from NZ_JBHVFF010000393.1 coordinate 5,731, forward strand.
CAACGACCATGGTGTCGTCGTCGACCGTGAACTCCGGGTCGCCGAGCGCCTCCCGCATCTCCCTGCTGTGCCAGAACTTCTCGTGCCCCGCACGCCACTCGGCCACCGATCTGTCCCCCTCGCCCTCATCGATCGCATGCTGGAGATCGACGTCACCGAGGCGCAGCACCCGCACCTCCGTCACCTCCAGCACCGCGATCTCCCGGCCGTCCGAGTCGATCAGCGCGGACCGCTCGCCCACCGGAGGCAGTTCCTCCTTCTCCGCCTCGTACTCCGCGAGCAGCCCGGTCGTCGACACCTTCGCACCGGCGAGCACCGCCGCCACCAGGCGATCGCGCAGCGGTCCGGGGAAGGCGAGCAGAAAGGGCTTGAGAGGTTCACGGTTCGCCATGGCGCCAAGTCTGACATGGGCCGCCGGACGCCGCGCCGGGTCGGGCACCGGGCCGGAGGCCGGTCGGGCGGCGTCAACCAGCCGGTTCATGACCGGAATTGGCAAAGGGCCCCGGCAGGGTGTCCGCCGCACAGGGCAATGGCGCCCGCCGACCCGGCGGCATGCCGTGGCATGCGCACCGGGCCGGTCGGGCGCCATCGGGCACGGCCCCGGCT
>NZ_JBHVFF010000394.1:0-6188 GCF_042801895.1 Streptomyces sp. NPDC057543
GCACTGACTACGACGAGGCAATCGCCTTCCTCACCCTCAAGGCACCCGACGTCGCTGAGGCCGCTTGACAGATCAACCGCATCGGATGTCTGGCGGAACAAGCACGCCGCCGATCAACGGCTACGCGAGATCGTGAACAGGGCAAACGTTGCCTGACGCGGCACTAGCTGCGGCGACAGGGAGCGAATGGGCCAACTGCTCGGGCAGTTGGGGGTGAGGCTGCCGGGCCGAGAGGGGCCCAACCAGAACCGGCCGGTCCCGGCAGCCCCGGGTGGCGGGCGGGCTTTCCGGGGCTGCCGGCCGGGTGGCGTGATGCGGGGCCCCGGAGGGAGGAGGCAGTTGCACCAACGCCGGTCTATCGGGTGGGCCACGGGCAGCGGCTTGTCAGCATCGTCCACTCCCGGTCCGTCTGACCGGGCACGACACGCCCTGCCTCACTCCATCGGGCGGCCAGCGCGGCGTAGATCGGCTCGTCTGCGGGGAACGCGACGGCTTCACCGGTGCAGCCGGCCGCACCGGTAACGGGCACCGTCCGCACAATCCTCACGGTCATGGTCCTACCAACGCGCCGGCACCGGGAAGGTCACCCGCGGGTCGTGCGGCGCTGAGTGAGGGCAGCGCGGGCCTGGGCATCGTCGAGGAACACGGAAACCTCCCGCAGCGCGAAGCGCTTCACGTCCTCGGCGGTGACCGGATCCTGGCCAGCGCGGCGTGCGTGCGCGAGCTCTGCCGCGCCGAGGTCCAGCAGCCGCTCGCGGCCTGGGCCGTCGTGCGGCTGGTCGCTGTTGAGGGCGGTCAGTACCTGCCGCCACAGGCCCGTCACCGCCGGTCCCCGTCGCGCGGGCCAGGGCCGAGGGACACCATGTCCTGCGCGGGCTCGTCTGTCTCTTCGTCGGGGAGGTGAGCACCGAACGGGCCCGGGGTTCCATGGGGTACACCCAGGCACGGGGCGCCCTTCATGCGGTGCGGAGGGTCGTAGATCACGATGTTCTTCCAGGTCAGGAGTCGTAGGCCCAAGCGCCACTGTGCCGGTATTCCTCGACCGGAATGGGCTCGACGCCCGACCGCATCCGCGAGGTATAGAGCAGACCATCGAGGTGATCGACCTCATGTGCGACGAGCCGGGCCAGGCCGCGCTCGTAGACGGTGGTGACCGTGGTGCCGTCGAGCGCGGTGGTCTGAACCGTGATCAACAGCGGGCGGGGCACCATGCCGCGGACATCGAAGAAGGACAGGCACCCCTCGTACTGCTCGTCGCCTTCCTGAGACGTCTCGGTGATCCGCGGGTTGAGCAGCACGATCGTCGGGGTGTCGCGGCCGGGCGGCTGGATGGCAGCGGCGGCCCGGCCGATGCCGATCTGCGGGGCCGCCAGGCCCATGCCCTTGGCGAAGGGGTGGACCTGCCCGATCCGCTCCATCGCCGCGTACAGCCGGTCGACGCACCGCTCAGCGGTCCCGCGCTCGGCGGGCAGCTCGAAGGGCAAGGCCGGCTCGGCAAGCAATGGGGCGCCGTACTGGACGACACCGATCTCACGCATCCGCTGACTCGGCTGCACCACGCTCACCTGGGCTCTCCCTGACTCGTATCGGGATGGAACGCGCCCGTAGGCGCCATTGGAGACGGTATCTGGCGTGCAGGGCCAGGGGTGGTCGTTGTCCAGGTAACACGCGCATCCCGTTCTCCTCGGTAGCGACCGGCGCGGTGGTCAGCAAGGCGGCCTCGGCGGTCATCGACGTCTCGGTGCCCCACACCACCGGGTCGAGGCGGGCGGGGAAGGCGAGCTGAACTTCGAGGCCGTCCACGCCCGGCACGCATCCCGTGCCCCGGGGACGAACTCACTGCAGAGCAGGCCGAACTGCGCGGGCGACTCCACAACCTCACCCCGGGAACCCATCCGTAAACCCTGTAAACCCGCTGGTCTTGTGTCCTGAACATAAAAGGGAGTTGGTTGTAGGACAGCTTCTGGAAATGGTGCTGTGCGGAAGATGAAGGTATTTGGCCCTTCGGAGCCGCCCTGCGGGGGGAGGCTTCAAACCGCCTCATGCTGCGTTAGCTGAAGACTGTCGTGGTGAGCGATGAGGAAAAGGCGTCCCAAGAGGCGTCAGGTGGGGATCGGAAAGACGAACGCAAGTGAATCGCTGCTGACGTGTCGAAGGGTTTCCAGTCGACATCAAAACCGGGGTGTGATCAGAACTCCGGGATGAGCCTGGCGGGTGCCCTTCTATTGGCCAGGTGGTGTCCGGCATGTAGGCGACGTGAGTCCGATCTGCGGCTTCCGCATGGAACAGGAGAAGGCAGGCACGGATACTGCACGCCGCGTGCCGGCGGCAAGAGGGAGTGCCCCAAGCAGCGGACACTGCAAGGGGTTGAGTACCGACGCGGAGCCTGCTGGGGACCGGCTCGTAGTAGTGCTGAAGCCCCTGTAATGGGGGTGGAGCGAAGGGGCCGGGTCGTTCGTGACTGTGTTGATCGCATCAACCGGACGTAGTCCGGGAGGAGTCCGATGGGCCAGTTGAAGTCTCAGACTAAGCCGTTTGAAATCTCCAAGTGGGAAGTCAAGGAAGCATGGGAGGAAGTCAGAGCGAACAAAGGCGCACCCGGGGTTGATGGGCAGAGAATCGCCGACTTCGAGAATGACCTGAAGGGTAACCTCTACAAGGTCTCGAACCGGATGTCGTCGGGCTCCTACTTTCCACCTCCCGTGCGCGCGGTGGCTATCCCTAAGTGGTCAACGCTCGAAGTCCTTCGGGGGTTGATCATGCGGTGAGACGGGCGGAGGATTCTTCCCGTCGATCGAGTGTGTGTCGGTCGAGCCTGGCCAGCAGATCGTCCAGGTCGGAGGTGGTGAACCTCCACTGGAACGGCTGTGCCGTGGCGTTGTAGCGGTCTTCGAATGCTCGGAGCCGGTCCCGGACCTCGCCGAGGTCCGTGAAGTCGTTGGGCGAGACGACCTTGCGCTGGACGATGGAGAAGAAGATCTCGATCTGGTTCAGCCAGGAGGCGTGCACGGGGGTGTGGACCATGACCGCGTTCGGAAACGCCCTGGTCAGGCGATCTACGGCCTTCTTCCCTCGGTGGGAGGAGCCGTTGTCGACGATCCAGAAGACGCGTCTGGCACTGGCGTAGGGCTCGGTGGTCATGACCTGGGTGACTAGGTTCATGAAGGGCACGATGCCGGTCTTGGGTTCGCAGCGGCCAAAGACACGGGCGCGATGGACGTCGTAGGCGGCCAGGTAGGCCAACGCACCGCCGCGGCCGTATTCGTGGTTGACGCGCATCGCCCGGGCCTGCCCGGGCGCCAGGGTCGGGTGGCAGCGGCAGCGCGCCTGGATGGAAGTCTTCTCGTCCGCGGAGATCACGTACTCGTCCTCGCCCAGCGGGACGCCGTCGAAGGTGCGGACGTACAGGTCCAGCACGCGCGCGGCCTTGGGTCGGAAGGCGGGGTCGCGCACGAAGATCCAGGACCGGTACTGCCAGGGCTTGAGCGCGTCCTGTTTGAGCCAGCGCCGCACGGTGGAAGTGGAGATCGACCCGGCGATGGACCGGGCGACCACCTCCCGGGCCAGCTCCGGACACGACCAGCGCGACAGCGGCGCGCCGGTCCCAGCGGGTAACTGACAGGCCAGCGCCTTGACCTCGGCAACCTGCAGCGCGGTGAACGAGACCGGCCGGCCGGACCGCTTACGGTCGGCCAGGGCGGGTAGGCCTCCAGCGGCGAAGCGGCACCGCCACGTGCGCACCGTGTCCACGTGCAGCCGCGTCTGCGCGGCTATCCGGGCATTGGGACGCCCTCGGGCCGCCAGTAGCATGATGGTTGCCCGCTGCCGGGCCTGATGCGGGGTCTTGTGGCCGTAGGCCATCTTCTTCAGCCGGTGGCGCTCGGAGGCGGTCAGCACGACGGGCACGGCGGAGGCGAGGGGCACGGGAGGAAAGCGGCCGATCCTTCGGGGGGCATCGGGGAACGGGCCGACACCAGGCCGTACCCGCCCCCGTATCCTGCAACGTCATGGCAACGCCCCCGGCGCCGCCCCCGAGTTGCTTTCGGGGAGATCTCCCGCAGGCCCGAATCTGTCCCCGACAACATGCAGACCGACCTCGACGCCCTGTCGGCCCGCTGCCGGAAGTACTGAGCCAGGCTTTCGACGGTCATCGTGCGGGGTGGCTCTGTCCGAGATAGACAGCACATGTTCAAGGGTTTGGGAGGCAGTTGGCGCCGAGGAGCGAGTCGAACTGTTCACGGGTATTCGACAGCGCCTTTGTCAGCGGGACTACGTTTCGGGGGGCTCTTACTGAGGGAGCTGTGGCTCCTGCGACGTCCGTTCGTCACCTGCGTCAAGTCCGGAGCAGAGCAGGTTGAATGCCTGGAGGGCCGCCGAGGCGACGGCATCGCGGGCGCGTGCGGGCGGTTCGCCGGACATGATGCGTCGTCGGAGCTCGCGTAGAGCGGCGCGGTGCGTTCCGGCGATGGCGCCCGCGAGGAGCAGGGGCAACGCGTAGCTGGCATCGCCGGGTGTGTCTGCGGCGTTCGGCGGATGTTCGGTCAGAGCGGTCGCCAGAGCGGCCTCGATGCGTTCGCCGATCTCGCGTTCGCGGGCGCGTAGGGCCGGGCTGTCCTGGATGACCTGCCAGAACGCGGGCGCTCCGGGCTGGAGCCCGAGCATGGGGTGGTCCTGCCGTAGGGCGGAGAGCAGGTCGTCGCGGACGGCTTCGATGGGGCAGGTGCCTGGGGTTCGGTCGCGTACCAGGGTGGCGAGGTGGTTCTCGACCTCGGCCTGGTGGTCGAAGAACAGGTCTTCCTTGGCGGGGAAGTAGTTGAACACGGTGTTGGTGGAGACGCCCGCGTGCCGTGCCACCTCGGCGACCGTGACCTGGTCGAAGCCGTGTTCCAGGAAGAGAGGCAGAGCCGCGTCGGCGATCGCCGTGCGGGTCTGCTGTTTCTTGATCTCTCGAAGGCCCATACCCACATGATAGTGTCACCACAAATTTAGTGTGACACCATGAATTTTTGGGGGCGACGGCGTGACCATGACCTTCGGCATCTATCCCGGCGGCATCCTGGGCGACGACCAGGGCATCATCCATCCGGTCCGACCGGACGAGCCGGACCGCATCAACGAGGCCCTCGACGAGCTCCAGGGCAACGCGGCCACGCTGGCGGTGCGCGCCTACCGCTCGTTCGCCGCCACCGTGATACCGCCGCAGCCCACACCCACCGATCCGCACGCCCACCTCCAGCTCGGGCGCACCCTGGACCTCGTGCTGCAGTTCCGCGAGCCGTCCGGTGTGCTGGACGGCTGGCCGGAGTTCGTCCGCCAGGCCGTCCGGGCCGGCGGACGCAAGCTGACGTCCGTCCAGATCTGCGAGGAGCCCAACCTCAACCTCCCCTCCGTCGACGGCAGCACCCCCAACGTCCTGAACGCGCTCGTCCAAGGCGTCATCGCCGCCAAGCAGGAGGCCCGCTCCCTCGGCCACCGCGTGGCCGTCGGCTTCAACGCCGCGCCGACCTTCGACCCGTCCGACACCTTCTGGTCCAACCTCGGCGCCCTGGCCGACGCGCGCTTCCGGCAGAGCCTGGACTACGTCGGCCTGGACTTCTTCCCGGACGTGTTCCACCCCATTCCCGAGGACCAACTGGCAGACGCGGTCACCGCGGTCCTCACGGCGTTCCGCCGCACCAGCCTGCCGCAGGCCGGCATCCCCGGCACCGTCCCGATCCGCATCTGCGAGAACGGCTGGCCCACCGGCCCCGGCCGCACCGAACAGCGACAGGCCGCCTCCCTCGACACGATCATCCGGACCGTCGCCGCCCACGCCCCCGATCTGAACATCGACGGCTACTCGCTCTTCGCCCTGCGGGACGCCGACAGCAACGCCGAAGGGCTCTTCCACCACTTCGGCCTGCTGCGCGACGACTACACCTCCAAGCCAGCCTTCGCGACCTACCAGCAACTCATCAAAGAACTGGACAACCTGCCGGTCACCTCAGCTCCGTGACGTCGCGGCTGCCAGGAGTCGCGGTGCTGTCAATTCTGGGGTTCTGGTGAACAGTGACTGGGCCCGGCAAGCAGTAGCGGCGGCGCTGACACGGCGGCTGTCGGCGTACACAGTTACGTCCCCAGCTTCGTACGGATGAATAGGGACAGTTGTTGATGCGGTGAGGCGTGGTGCTCGGCACTCTGCTGCTTGT
>NZ_JBHVFF010000395.1:0-6153 GCF_042801895.1 Streptomyces sp. NPDC057543
CTCACACGCTCACGGCCTGGGCAGGGCACACCCGGGCCGGCTGAGGTCGAACTTGTTGCCGGTGCCGATGCACGGCACGATGCCGTAGGTCTCCTGGGCGTAGTTGATGCCCTGGCGCACCGTCACATTGCCGCTCTCGTCGACCTCGCACGGATTGTTGTCCGTGCACCGCTGGCCGTCCTCGTTGCCGGTGTTGTTGACGGCGACGACCTTGCCGGTGGCGTTGTCGATCACCGGGGAGCCGGACGTACCGCCGATGGTCTGGCAGGCGGAGGTGTAGCGGACCGAGTCCTTCCAGGTCCACGCACCCTCCTTGAGGCGGTAGACGAAACCGTCCACATTGCAGGCGTACGTGCGCTTCCAGTAGCCGGAGACGACAGTGATCGCGGTGCCCTGGACGGGGTGCGCGGTGTTGAGTTCCAGCGCCTTGATGCCGTAGCTGCTCTCGATCTGGGCGTAGGTACTGGTGAGTTGGTACACCGAAATGTCGGTGTCGGTCATCGTCCCGTACGCGATCTTGCTCGCTCGCAGAGTGCCGACTCCGCTGCCGGCGGCGTTCAGCAGGGTGAAGCTACGGGTGGACGGCTGGTCGAACACCACCTTGCCCGGTCCCGGGAAACCCGACTCCATGCAGTGCCCGTTGGAGAGCACGAGCGCGGGGTCGGAGGGCTGGGAGCCGGGTGTACGGACGACGGAGCCGGAACAGTTGCTGAGCGCCACGGTTCCGGCGAAGTTGACCGCCTTGGGCTTGATCTGCGCCTTGACCGTGTCAGTGGCTGCCGCGTCGTGGCCGGCGGCCGCGGTCGCGGGTGCGATTCCCGCCCCGAGGAGCAGAACGGTGAACAGCGCGCCGACGAGAGGCTTCTTCATGTGGGGGTCCCCTCCAGTGACCGGTGCAGGGTCCAAGTGGCCCCTGCGACCGAAGTTCCTTCGGTTTTGACATGCGCATGTTGGCGCACGGAAGGGGCCCCCACAAGGGGCGGTTTCAAGCCGCCCGGCCGGACAGTCCGGTCCCAGGCCGTCCGGTCCCGGGCCACCCGGCCCGGCGGACAGCATGACGCCGCCCCGGACGACATGCACTCACGACCCACGCGGTGCGGCGCGGCGCCCTACCGCGCCACACAGGATCTCCCGTGGACGCTTCCCTTGGCGGGAGGTGGCGTGTATCGTTTTTCGATAACATCGAATATCGATAACTGGGGGCTGTCGTGACCGAAGACTCGAAGCTGCTCGAACCTCTCTCCACCGTCGTATCGGGCGTTCTGCGTCTGCTGACCGGCCTCCTCGTGGGCTGGTTCATCCTCAGCCTGTTCGACACGAGCGTCCATCTGGGCTGGAGCGGTGGGGGCGTCTGCGTCACAGCGGACTCGATCTCCGGCGGGCCCGACGACGCCGCCGCCATGTTCGAGGCCCGAGCCGGTGTGGACGTCATGACGATCCCCCGGTACTGCGCCTCGCCGGGCAGTACCTACCAGCGGTTCCTTGACGCGCTCGGTTCGCTGCCGTCCTTCGTGCTGCTGATAGGCGGACTGTTCCTGCTCAACAGACTGCTCCGCGGGGCAGCACGGGACGGGGTCCACCACCGGCTGACCGCACAACGACTGAGGCGGCTCGGCTGGTGGCTGCTGTGCGGCAGCCTCGCCGCAGGCATCATCGAGGCCAACGCCAGGGCGGCGCTGAGCGCGACTCTCACCCGCTTGACCCCTTTCTCCCCCGGTGCTTGGCTCGGCACCTGGACGCCCCCGTACCTGGCGATACTCGCCGCGCTCGGACTGCTCACCTTCGCGCGGATCGTGCGGGCCGGCGTCACCATGCGCGAGGACCTCGAAGGAACCGTCTGATGTCACCCGATGCCGAGGAAGGCCACGCCATCGAGGTGCACCTGGACCGCCTCCTCGAGGAACGGGGTATGACACTGGCCGAGTTGGCCTCCCGGGTGGGCGTGACCAATGTCAATCTGTCCATCCTCAAGAACGGCCGCGCCAAGGCCATCCGCTTCACGACCCTCACCCGCATCTGCCAGGTGCTGGAGTGCCAGCCGGGCGATCTCCTCAGCTACAGACCCACGGACGGATGAGGGCGTGCGCCACCGGACGCCGCCCGGGTGCGCGGTCAGGCCGCCGTTGCCGGTGACGGTGACGAACTACGAGCGGTGGACACCGTCCCCGGTCGGCCGGACGAGGATCGACCGGTCGCCCGCAGCCGACGTGACAGCCATGCGTCGGGGACGTCGTCATGGGCGTGCCACGTCTGCCGGTTCATGGCGGGACCGTACGGTCGCGGGGCACCGTCGGCCACCGGATCCCGCCCGGACGATCAACGTCGGCGATGGCAGAATGCCCGCCATGACTGATGCAGTGAAAGGCCCTGCCAGCTATTTCCCGTCGATCGAGAAGAAGTACGGCCGCCCGGTAGCGGAATGGAAGGACCTCATCCGGTCCTCGCCGCTGACCCAGCACATGGAGATCGTCAACTGGCTCAAGTCCGAGCACGGTCTGGGCCACGGGCACGCCAACGCCCTGGTCGCGCACACGCTCGCCGAGGACAAGGGCAAGTAACGGCACCCGCCCGTCAGGGCAGCGGCCGCTCGGCGTCCACGAGGATGTTCTCCCTCCCCCAGGCGCCGAGCGGCCGCAGCGCCTCGTTGAGTCCGACGCCCAGCGGGGTCAGCGAATACTCGACGCGCGGCGGCACCTCCGCGTGCACCTCCCGGTGCACGATGCCGTCCTCCTCCAACTCCCGCAGATGCGACGTGAGCACCTTCTCCGTGATGCCGGGCACCATCCGGCGCAACTCACCGAAACGGCAGACCTGTTCGTTGAGCGCCCAGAGGATCAGCACCTTCCACTTGCCGCCGATCACATCCATCGCCGCGTCGATCCCGCAGACGTACGCCCCCGGCCTCCGTAGGGTCCCCACGTGCACCCCTCCCACCTGCTCGCTCACCTGGCGGTAACCGCCCACTTCGAAGTGCGTACTTGATCACTTCCGGGCCTGCGACCAGCCTAATCGGCATGACTGACAACGCCTTTGAGAAGTCGCCGCTCACTCTCCTCGGGCTCGGCGCCATGGGCACCGCGCTCGCCCGCGCCCGGCTCGCCGCCGGATGACGCCTCCTCGCAAACGGGCGGGGCAACGAGAGCACCACGGGGGCGGTGGACCCGCCGGCCCTTCGAGCCGCCTGATTGCCTACGGTCGGGGCATGACATCCGACCGCGAAGCCGATCACGGCCGACACCGCACCCCCGGCCTGGACCTCGACGCCTATCTCGCCCGCATCGGCTGGACCGGGGAGCGTCGGCCGACCGTGGAGGTACTGCGCTCCGTGCACCGTGCCCACGCGCTGGGCATCCCGTTCGAGAACCTGGACCCCGTCCTGGGCACCGCGCCCTCGCTCGCGCTCGCGGACCTGGAGGCGAAGCTCGTACGCGGTGGGCGCGGCGGGTACTGCTACGAGCAGAACACCCTGCTGGCCGCCGGGCTGGGCGCGCTCGGGTTCGACATCACACTGCTGTGCGCACGGGTGGTGCTGGGGGCCGGGCCCGGGGACGTACGGCCGCGCACGCACATGCTGATGCTGGCGCGGGTTCCGGGCGAGCCGGCCCCGTATCTGGCCGATGTCGGCTTCGGTGCCGCCGGCTCGCTGCTGGAGCCGATCCCGCTGGTCGTGGACGTGGAGCTGCACGACGCCGCGCGCCGCCACCGGCTCGTGAACACTCCGCACGACGGGCCGCTGGAGCAGTGGGAGCTCCAGTCGCGCACGGCCGAAGGCGTGTGGGAGGCCCAGTACGCCTTCACGCTGGAACCCTTCGAGGCGCCGGACTACGAGGTCATCAACTGGCACATCGCGACCAACCCGCGCTCCCCGTTCCAGCACCGGGTGTACGTCCAGCGCACCACGCCCGACGCCCACCTGTCACTGACCGGCCGCACGCTCACGGTCACGGCGAACGACGGTACCCGCGAGGAACGGCAGCTGGCGGACGGCGACGAGGTGCTCCGGGTGCTGGCGACCGACTTCGGCATCCACCTCCCCCGGGGCACACGACTGCCGGAGTGATGCGCGCTCCCGCGGACTCTCCGGTGGTCCGTTCGTAGGGCACCCGCCCGGCGGCGAGGCAACACGTCACGCTCCGAACACCCTCGCTGACGTGGCGCATCTCACCCGGCCGGGTCCGTCACGTCCCGGTTCCGGCCCATTCCAAGCCCTGCCCCCGCCCCCGACCGGCGTTCCCACGGTTCGGGGGCGGGGGCGCATGGGGATGGAAGCCCGGGCGGAGCGTCGGGAGTACCCGGGTGGGGCAACCGGGGAGCAAAGCCCGGGCGCACCGCGAAACACGGTCGTAAGCTCCCAAGCATGCAGGTCATCCAGTCCACGAAGCTCGCCAATGTCTGTTACGAAATCCGGGGCCCCGTGCTGGAGGAGGCGATGCGGCTGGAAGCGGCCGGTCATCGCATCCTCAAGCTGAACACCGGCAACCCTGCCGCGTTCGGGTTCGAGTGCCCGCCCGAGATCCTCGAAGACATACTGCGCAACCTCTCCGGGGCGCACGGCTACGGCGACGCGAAGGGGCTGCTGTCGGCGCGGCGGGCGGTGATGCAGCACTACCAGACCAAGGGCATCGATCTCGACGTCGAGGACATCTACCTGGGCAACGGCGTCTCCGAGCTGATCCAGATGTCGATGCAGGCGCTGCTCGACGACGGCGACGAGGTCCTCGTACCGGCGCCGGACTATCCGCTGTGGACCGCCTCGGTGTCGCTGGCCGGCGGCACGGCCGTGCACTACCGGTGCGACGAGCAGGCCGACTGGATGCCGGACCTCGCCGACATCGAACGGAAGATCACCGACCGCACCAAGGCGATCGTGATCATCAACCCGAACAACCCGACGGGCGCCGTCTACGACGACGAGATGCTGCGCGGGCTGACGGAGATCGCCCGGCGCCACAACCTGGTCGTCTGCTCCGACGAGATCTACGACCGGATCCTGTACGACGGCGCGACCCACACCCCGACCGCGACGATCGCGCCCGATCTGATGGTGCTCACCTTCAACGGGCTCTCCAAGAACTACCGGGTGGCCGGATACCGCTCGGGGTGGCTGGCGGTCTGCGGTCCGAAGGCGCACGCCTCCTCGTACATCGAGGGGCTGACCATCCTCGCCAACATGCGGCTCTGCGCCAATATGCCGTCGCAGCACGCCGTGGCCACCGCGCTCGGCGGGCGGCAGTCGATCAACGACCTCGTGCTGCCGGGCGGACGGATCCTGGAGCAGCGGGATGTCGCGTACGACCTGCTCACGCAGATTCCGGGCGTGACCTGCGTGAAGCCGAAGGGGGCGCTGTATCTCTTCCCGCGGCTCGACCCCAAGGTCTACAAGATCAAGGACGACCGGCAGATGGTCCTCGACCTGCTGCGGGCCGAGAAGATCATGGTCGTGCACGGTACGGGGTTCAACTGGCCGGAGCCCGATCACTTCCGTGTCGTGACGCTGCCGTCGACCGAGGATCTGACGGACGCGGTGACCCGGATCGCGAACTTCCTGGACGGTTACGGCCAGCCGTAGTGGCCGACCGCCACGGTCGAGCGGCCATCTCGGAATCGATTGCGGATAACTTTAGACACAATCCAAGCTAGGATGGTTCCACAGCAACACCAGGAGGCCATCCATGTACGAACCGATCCGCACCAAATCGGTCCACACACCGGCCGACCACGCCGACGACTTCCCGCACCGTTCCCGCGAGGAGGAGCTGGACATCCAGCTCGCCGGACATCTGGCCGCGCTCCTCGCGGTCACCGACGAGCTGGACCTCGGCGTGGCGGGCGACCGTATCGCCGAGCAGGTGGCCAGGCTGCGCGGTGCGCCGCCCGCCCGGCACGCCGGTCGCACCGATGCACCCGCGCTCACGCTCCACCACCGTGCCCACGCCCTCGCCGGCCGCGTGCTGGTGGTCGCCGCGTCCCGCGCCGACACGGCCGTGGCGATTCTCGCGGCCGAGCGCATGGACGCCCACACGGCTGCGATCGCCGCCGCCCCGACCACCCCGCCGCGACTGGTCGGCGCCCTCTGACGGCCCCGGTCCACGGGCCGTCGAGGCGCGTGGACCGGGTGTCACCCATCCTCCGGAACGAGTAGTGCGGCGGGGC
>NZ_JBHVFF010000396.1:0-6016 GCF_042801895.1 Streptomyces sp. NPDC057543
GGTCTGGTGCGTGCGATTCCAAGGCGGAGGAGGGAGGCGACGCGGAGCGTCGCCGACCGACGACAACGCGGGAAGCGTGCGTGCCAGGGCGTGGCCGCCCGGTCGGAGGTCACCCGACAGCCTCTGAGGCCGTCAGAGTTCGATGCAGGTGCGCAGCGACTCGCCGGTCCTCATCTGGTCGAGGGCGTCGTTGATGCCGTCGAGCCGAACCCGGTGGGTGATCATCGATTCGAGGTCGATACGGCCGGCCCGCCACAGCGCGATGGCCCGTTCGTACGAGCGGAGCACGTCCCCTCCCCCGTACATGGAGGGCAGGATCCGCTTCTCGTCGAAGAACAGCTCGAACATGTTGACCTGGAAGTTGTCGTCCATGGCGCCCGCACCGACGACACAGAGGGTGCCGCCGCGCCGGGTGTTCTCGTACGCCGTACGGGCGGTGGCCGACTTGCCGACGACCTCGAAGACGTAGTCGAAGCCCTCGCCCGCGGTGATCCGCTGCTTGGCTTCGGCGAGTTCGTCCGGGGACACCGCCTCCGTTGCGCCGAACCGCAGGGCCGCCTCGCGCCGGGACGCGACCGGGTCCACGGCCACGATCTGCGCGGCGCCCTGCACCCTGGCGCCCTGGATGGTGGAGATGCCGACCCCGCCGCAGCCGATCACGGCGACCGACGAACCGGCCTCCACCTGTGCGGTGTTGATGGCCGCACCGAGCCCGGTGGTCACCCCGCAGCCGATCAGCGCGGCGATCTCGAACGGCACGTCGTCGGGGATCGGCACGGCGCAGCCCGCGCCGACGACGACCTCCTCGGTGAAGGTGCCGGTGCCCGCGAAACCGAACACATCGGAACCGGCGCCGGGGCGCTTGAAGTTGGGCGTGCCCGCGTTCATGAAGCCGGCCAGGCAGAGCTGGGTCTGGCCGCGTCTGCAGGACGGACACGCCCCGCACGCGGGCAGCCAGCAGACCAGCACCCGGTCCCCCGCGCTCAGCCCGGTGACGCCGTCGCCGACGTCCAGGACCTCGCCCGCGCCCTCGTGCCCCGGGATGAACGGGGCGGGCTGCGGCAGCACCCCGCTCATCGCGGAGACGTCGGAGTGACACAGTCCGGTGGCCCGGATGCGGAGCTTGACCTTGCCGGGGCCGAAGCCCACCGCCTCGACGTCGTCGAGGACCTCCAGCTTGTCCTGGCCTATCTCGTGCAGTACGGCTGCGCGCATGGTGCGGCTCCCCTCATGGGCCTGGTGGACCTCTTGGAGTTGGTTCAGGAGTGTTCGACGAAGGTGTCGCCGAGGACCATGGCGTTGTCCCGCTCCACGGCCCTCACCTCGACCCGTACCTCGTCCCCGCCGGTCCACATCTCGATGCGGAGGGTCTCGCCGGGGAAGACGACCCCGACGAACCGGGTGCGGTAGGAGCGGATACGGGTCACATCGCCACCGAGCACCGTGTCGGTGACGGCCTTGAGCGTCATGCCGTAGGTGCACAGCCCGTGCAGGATCGGCCGGTCGAAGCCGGCGAGCCTGGCGAACTCGGGGTCGGCGTGGAGCGGGTTCCAGTCCCCGGAGAGGCGGTACAGCAGCGCCTGGTCCGGGCGGATCGGGCGCTCCACGACGTGGTCGGGGGCAATGGCGGGATGGACCGTCCGCCCGGACGGGCCGCGTTCACCGCCGAAACCGCCCTCGCCCCGGACGAAGATCTGGGCGTCGTTGGTCCACAGCGGGCCCTCGTCGTCGGCGGCCTCGGTACGCAGCACCAGTACGGCCGCCTTGCCCTTGTCGTACACGGCGGCGACCTTCGAAGTCTGTACGGCGCTGCCCTTCACGGGGATCGGCCGGTGCACCCGTACGCTCTGCGCGCCGTGCAGGACGTTGGCGAGGTCGACGTCGATGCCCGGCGAGGAGAGACCGCCGACGACACCCATGCCCGCACCCGCGACGGTGGCGAAGGAGGGCAGCACCTGGAGCCGGGACTCCAGGGTGTAGCGCAGCTCTCCGGGGTCGGTGGCCGGGTCGGCCCGGTCCGGATCGGCACCCGCGCCGATCCCCAGGTGGTAGAGCTGGACGTCCTTGTGGTCCCAGCTGATCCGGGTGGACCGGGGTTCGGCGGCGACAGCCTTTTCGGCATCAATGGGCATGGGGAAGCTGCTCCTTGATGGTGGGAAGACCTCGGCGCGGCCGTCCGCACCGTCGGCCGCACCGAGGTCGTGCGGGACCGGCCGTCACGCCCGTTCTAGAACGCGTTCTAGCCGATGACCCCATGTATAACGCAGCACTCATCCGTTGTGAAGACCGCTGCTGACGTGGCGTCAGATCAAGTGTCCGGTCGAGCTCCCGGCCATGACATATGTCATGGCGAAGTCCGTACACACACCTCTGCCGGGATGCCGGGCGCCCTCCGTAGCGTCGTGGTCATGAAGCAGACAACGGGGAGTCCGGCCGCGGTGGTCCTCACCGCGGTGGTCAAGACCTTCGGCCGGGCGGGGCGGACCGTACGGGCCGTGGACGGGATCGATCTGTCCATCGGCCGCGGCGAGACCGTGGCCCTGCTCGGCCGCAACGGCGCGGGAAAGTCCACCACCATCGGCCTTCTGCTGGGGCTGAACGAGCCGGACTCCGGCCGGGTGCGGGTACTGGGCCGGACCGCCGATCAGGCGGTCCGGGCCGGTCTGGTCGGCGCGATGCTCCAGGACGGGCGGCCCATCCAGCGGGTGACCGTCCGCGAGCTGATCACCTTCGTCGCCTCGACCTACCCGCGGCCGATGCCGGTGGCCGAGACGCTCTCCCTGGCGGGCGTCTCCGTGTACGCGAACCGGCGCATCGACAAGCTCTCCGGCGGCCAGACCCAGCGCGTCCGCTTCGCCGTCGCGCTGGCAGGCAACCCGGAGCTGATCGTCCTGGACGAGCCGACCGCCGCTCTGGACGTGGAGGCGCGCCGGACGTTCTGGGAATCGATGCGGGCCTACGCCCGGCGCGGCAACACCGTCCTCTTCTCCACCCACTACCTGGAGGAGGCCGACGAGAACGCCGACCGGATCGTCGTCGTCGACCGGGGCCGGATCGTCGCGGACGGCAGCGGCGACACGATCAGGGGCTCGGCCGGCAGCAGTCTCGTCTCCTTCGACCTGGCGGGCCGGCCGACCGGGGGCCTGGAGCTGCTGCCCGGGGTCGTGACCGTCGAGGTGTCCGGGGACCGGGCGCTGCTGCACACGGACGACTCGGACGCCACCGTCATGGAGCTGGCCCGGCTGGGCGCGATCCGTGACCTCCAGGTCTCCCGGGCCACGCTGGAGGACGCGTTCCTCTCCCTGACCTCGGCCACCGCAGTACCCGTAGTCGAATCCGATTCCGAGTCCGGCTCCGAGTCCGGCTCCCGGTCCGAGTCCGAATCCGAAGGGGAGACCGTGTGATGTACCACTACATCGTGCTCGAAATACGCCGGACCCTGCGCGACGGTTTCTTCCTGGTCTTCGGGACCGGGATGCCGGTGATGATGTACCTGCTCTTCACCAACATCGGCGGGGGCGACGGCGTCGACGGCTGGAAGACCGCCTCGATGGTCGGCATGGCCGCGTACGGGGCACTGGGCTCCGCCATGTCGATCGGTACGGGGGTCGCCTCCGACAAGACGCTCGGCTGGCTCCAGCAGCTGCGGGTCACCCCGCTCGCTCCTTCACAGGCGGTCGTGGGGCGGGCCGTCAGCGGTTCGGTGACCGTCCTGCCGACGATCCTGACAGTGCTGCTGGCCGGTGGACTGCTCAACGGAGTACGGCTGGACGCCTGGCAGTGGATCGCGCTGGCGCTGCTGCTGTGGATCGGCGCGCTGCCGTTCACGCTGCTCGGCCTCGGCAACGGCTACCGGCTCACCCCGCAGGGCACCGGGGTGGTCAACGTGGCCTGCTTGATGGGTTTCGGGGTCGTCGGCGGGCTGTGGTTCCCACTAGAGCTGCTGCCCGAATGGCTGCGCTCCATCGGCAGGTTCACCCCCGCCAACCGGTTCGCGGACCTGGGCTGGGCGACCACCGACGGGCACGCGCCCGGCACCGGAACGATCGTGGTCCTCTGTGCGTGGCTCCTGCTGTTCGGTACGTACGCCGTGATCTCGTACCGTCGGTCCGCGCGGACCGTCTGACAGGAGCGAGCATGTCCCGGAACGGATCAGGAACGTGGCGGGAACGCCGCAGGCGGCACCGCGAGGAGGGGCGTCCCGGCCCGCCCGGACCGTACTCGCTGCTGCCCTGGCTGCTGATGGGACTCGGCGGCTTCTCCAACCTCTTCCAGGGGAGGGCGCCGAATCCCTGGATCGGCGGTCTCGGGCTGCTTGTCTTCAACTCCCTCTACATCAACGTGGTGTTCCGGGGGTTCGACAAGAAGAAGCGCGAGAGCCCCGTGTCGTACGTGCTGCTCGCCGTGATGGCCCTCGTCACGTTCGGGCTGGCGATCGGGTACGGCGGCGCCTGGCTGCTGTTCTTCCCCCTGCTCTCGTTGGCCTGCGGCGTCATCCTGCGCCACCGGCAGCTGGTGGTCAGCCTGTTGGGCCTCGCGGCCGTCGCCAGTCTCGTCGCCGTCTGGCGCGGGGACAACGCCTCGGACCCGTGGACCATCGGATACGGCACCTTCATCTCGGGTGCGGTGACCGCCGCGATCCTCACCCTGTCGGAGACAGTGATGGAACTGCGGGCCACTCGGCAGGAACTGGCCCGCACCGCCGTGGAGAAGGAACGGCTCCGCTTCTCCCGCGATCTGCACGATCTGCTGGGACACACGCTCTCGGTGATCGTCGTCAAGTCGGAGGCCGCGCGCCGGCTCGCGCCGCGCGACATGGACGCGGCGCTGGCCCAGGTCGCCGACATCGAGTCCGTCGGCCGGCAGGCCCTCACCGAGATCCGGGAAGCGGTCACCGGCTACCGCGAGGGGAGCCTGGCCACCGAACTCGACCGGGCCAGGTCCGCGTTGACCGCCGCCGGGATCGCGTCGGTGGTCCGCCGCTCGGGACCGCCGCTCGCCCCACAGGCGGAGGCGCTTCTGGGCTGGGTGGTGCGGGAGACGGTGACCAACGTCGTACGCCACAGTGCCGCGACCACGTGTTCGTTCCTCGTCGACGGCACGGCCGAACGGGTCCGGCTGACCGTCACCGACGACGGCCGCGGACCGGCGGACCCGCCGCCCGCGCCCGGCGTCGGCGGTACCGGTCTGAAGGGCCTCACCGAACGTCTCGCCGCGGCGGGAGGCTCGCTCACCGCGGGTCCCGGGCCGGGCGGCGGCTTCGTGGTCGGCGCGGAGCTGCCGGTGGACACGGTGGACGCCGCCGGAAGTCCCCCCTCACCCCATACGCTGGGCCGGTGAACGAGATGCCCAGAGATCAGCGGTCCCACACGTCCGTCAGGGTTCTGCTCGCCGAGGACCAGGGCATGATGCGCGGCGCGCTCGCCCTGCTGCTCGGGCTCGAACCCGACATCGAGGTCGTGGCCCAGGTCGGCGCCGGGGACGAGATCGTGGACGCCGCGCTGCTGTCCCGTCCCGATGTGGCCCTCCTCGACATCGAACTCCCGGGCCGCAGCGGACTGGACGCCGCCGCCGACCTGCGCGAGGAGGTGCCGGACTGCCGGGTCCTGATCCTCACCACCTTCGGGCGTCCCGGCTATCTGCGCCGCGCGATGGAGGCGGGCGCGGCGGGGTTCCTGGTCAAGGACGGCCCGGTCGAGGAGCTCGCGGCGGCGATCCGCCGGGTGCTGACCGGCGAGACCGTCATCGACCCCGCCCTCGCCGCGGCCGCCCTGAGCGCGGGCCCCAGCCCGCTCACGGCGCGGGAACGGGACGCGCTGAACGCATCGGTGGACGGGGCGACGGTCGCCGACATCGCGGCGAAGCTGCATCTGTCCGAGTCGACGGTGCGTAACTACCTGTCGTCGGCGATCGGGAAGACAGGGACGCGGAACCGCATGGAGGCGGTGCGGGCCCGTTCGACCAGTGCCGGCACCCACTGGTTCATGGAGGTGACCAGGTCCTTCCAGCGGCCGCC
>NZ_JBHVFF010000397.1:0-5982 GCF_042801895.1 Streptomyces sp. NPDC057543
CGACCTCACCCGCGATGGAGAGTGGATCAGCGAGCGGCGTCATGCGGCTTCGAATCCAAGGCGGAGGAGGGAAGCGACGCGGAGCGTCGTTGACCAACGACAACGCCGGAGGCGGAGTCGCAGGGCGTCGGGAGCCCGCTCTCCATCGCGGGTGAGGTCGTTACCTCAGGAGCAGTTGAGCACGATCTTCCCGAACTGGTCGCCCGCGGCCAGCCGTTCGAACCCCTCGCGGGCCCGGTCCAGCGGCAGCACCTCGTCGATGACGGGCCGTACGCCGGTCGTCGCGCAGAACGCCAGCAGGTCCTCCAGCTCGTCCTTGGACCCCATGGTCGAGCCGACGACCTTCAGTTCCAGGAAGAAGATCCGGGTCAGCTCGGCGTGCGAGGGCCGGTCGCCGCTGGTCGCACCGGAGATGACGAGCGTGCCGCCGGGGCGCAGGGACTTCACCGAGTGGGACCAGGTGGCGGCACCGACGGTCTCGATGACCGCGTCGACGCGCTCCGGCAGCCGCGCGCCGGGCTCGTACGCCGCGATCGCGCCGAGTTCGACGGCACGCTTGCGCTTGGCCTCGTCACGGCTGGTGGCGTGGATACGCAGCCCGGCGGCCCGGCCGAGCACGATCGCGGCGGTGGCGACGCCGCCGCCCGCGCCCTGGACGAGGACCGAATCGCCCGGGCGCACGCCGGCGTTGGTGAAGAGCATCCGGTACGCGGTGAGCCAGGCGGTCGGCAGGCAGGCGGCCTCCTCGAAGGTGAGCTCCTTCGGCTTGGGCAGCACATTCCAGCTGGGGACGGTGACCTGCTCGGCGAAGGTGCCCTGGTAGCGCTCGGTGAGGATGGACCGGGGTTCCTTCGGACCGACGCCGTGCCCGGTCTGCCCGATGACGGAGTGCAGGACGACTTCGTTGCCGTCCTCATCGATCCCGGCGGCGTCGCAGCCGAGAATCATCGGCAGTTTGTCCTCGGCGAGGCCGACGCCGCGCAGGGACCAGAGGTCATGGTGGTTGAGTGAGGCGGCCCGGACGCTGACGGTGGTCCAGCCGGGACGCGCCTCGGGAGCGGGGCGCTCACCCAGCTCAAGGCCGTTCAGGGGCTGGTCACGGTCGATACGGGATGCGTAGGCGGCGAACATGGCCTCGACGATAGGCCGGGGCACGGACCGGCGTAACCGTCCACAGGTGTGACGCGCACCGCGAAAGAATCAGCCCCTCCGGCGCTGGAGGGGCGGAGGTCCGGGGCAGCACCCCCGGCCGAGAAGAAGCGGGGGTCCGGGGAACAGCGCCCCCGAACGAGAAGAAGCAGAGGTCCGGGGAACAGCGCCCCCGAACGGGAAAGAGCGGAGGTCCGGGGGCAGCACCCCTGTACTGGAAGGAGCGGGGGTTCGGGGACAGTGCCCCGGCTGGGAAGGGGCGGGGAGGGGAACAGGCCCGCCGCAGGCGCACCCGCGACCGGATCACCCGCGGGCACACACCCCGCACCCGGGCATTCGCACCCCGCCCCGCCCCACCCCAAACCTCAGCGCCGGGCCACGCCCTCCGCCCGCGCCGCCGCGGCCACAGCGGCCGTGACCGCAGGCGCGACCCGCTCGTCGAACGGCGACGGAATCACGTAGTCCGCCGCGAGCTCGTCGCCCACGACATCCGCCAGCGCGTTCGCCGCGGCGATCTTCATGCCCTCGGTGATCCGGGAGGCCCGGACCTGAAGGGCTCCCGCGAAGATGCCGGGGAAGGCCAGCACGTTGTTGATCTGGTTCGGGTAGTCCGACCGCCCGGTCGCCACGACGGCCGCGTACTTGTGGGCGACGTCGGGGTGGACCTCGGGGTTCGGGTTGGCCATGGCGAACACGAACGCCCCGGGCGCCATCGACGCGACGGCCGCCTCGGGCACCGTACCGCCGGAGACCCCGATGAAGACGTCCGCACCGGCCAGCGCGCTCTCCAGCGAACCGGAGAGCCCGGCCCGGTTCGTGAGTTCGGCCAGCTCACGCTTGACGTCCGTCAGGTCCTTGCGGTCCCGGCTGACGATGCCCTTGCGGTCGGCCACGGCGACGTCGCCGAGCCCCGCCTCCAGCAGGAACTTGGCGATGGCGACCCCGGCCGCGCCGGCGCCGGAGATCACGGCGCGCAGGTCGCCGAGGCTCCGGCCGGACAGCTTCGCGGCGTTGCGCAGGGCCGCGAGCGTCACGACGGCGGTGCCGTGCTGGTCGTCGTGGAAGACCGGGATGTCGAGCCGCTCCTGGAGCTTGCGCTCGATCTCGAAGCAGCGCGGCGCCGAGATGTCCTCCAGGTTCACGCCGCCGAAGGACGGCGCGAGCCGGACGACCGTCTCCACGATCTCGTCCGCGTCGGTGGTCGCGAGCGCGATCGGCACCGCGTCGACGCCGCCGAACTGCTTGAAAAGAATCGCCTTGCCCTCCATCACGGGGAGGGATGCCTCGGGGCCGATGTCTCCGAGGCCGAGCACCGCGGTGCCGTCCGTCACGACGGCGACGACCTGCGATTTCCAGGTGTAGTCGTGGACCAGCTCGGGATTCTCGGCGATGGCGCTGCACACCTTGGCGACGCCTGGTGTGTACGCGAGGGACAGGTCGTCCTTGTCGCGGACGGGAACGGTGGCCTGCACGGCCATCTTGCCGCCGCGGTGCAGCGCGAAGGCCGGATCGAACGGCTCATCGGTGGCGCTGTCGGTGGTGCTGTCGCTGCGAGGATTGACGATCTCCGCTGCCATGGTGTTGACCCCTTAAGTCTTCATCGTTTGAGGGTGGCCACTCCTGGTTGAGGAGGGGTGGGCGGGCACCGCGTACGTTCCCCACGTCGGCGGTTGGCCCGCCCCGGCAGGGAGAGATACATACGCGCGGACGCGCCGCACACGCGTCCTGAGCCCCGGATGAGGGGTGTAAAGGTCTTTTTTACCCGACGGACGGTGTGACGGACGAGTCCATCTCGGCGCGGTGATGTGACTCATAGTCGAATATCTGGACAAGTCGACTTACCGGCGAAATGGCGTCCACCAGTCGAGACGCGCCGCAGATCCTCCGGCGTGAAGACGAAAACCCCACAGATGGTCCGGCCTTGAGGTGCCGGCCCTTGAGGTTCGGGGATTACCCGTTACCCGATTTTGACATAGCTGGCCCACTGTTTGGGCAAATCCGAATGGCAAGATGCCCTAATCGCACAGAGCGGCGACACCAGATGACGCGTGTCATTTCACCGCCTGGCAACACCACCTTCACCTGCCGGAGGAACCCGATCATGACCGCAAGCACCACCCGTCGTACGACCGCGAAGTCCCGGATTGCAGCGGTCTGCGCCATCGCGGTCGCCGGCACGCTGCTGCTGACCGCCTGCGGCGACCAGACCGACAAGGGCTCCAACAGCTCCGACGCGGCGAAGGCCCCGCTCGCCGACCTCCTGCCGAAGGCGATCCAGGACAAGGGCACCATCAAGGTCGGATCGGACATCGCCTATCCGCCGGTCGAGTTCAAGGACAAGTCCGGCAAGACGGTCGGCATCGACCCCGACCTGGGCGAGGCGCTCGGCAAGCAGCTCGGAGTGACCTTCGAGTTCGAGAACGGCACCTTCGACACGCTGCTCACCGGTCTGCGTTCCAAGCGATACGACCTCGCCATGTCGGCCATGACGGACACCAAGGACCGTCAGGAGGGTATCGACTCGGCCACCAAGAAGAAGGTCGGCGAGGGGGTGGACTTCGTCGACTACTTCACCGCCGGCGTCTCGATCTACACCAAGAAGGGCGACGACCAGGGCATCAAGACCTGGGCGGACCTCTGCGGCAAGAAGATCGTGGTCCAGCGCGGCACGGTCTCGCACGACCTCGCCAAGTCCGAGTCGAAGAAGTGTACGGGTGGCAAGACGATCGCCATGGAGGCGTTCGACAACGACCTGGAGGCCCAGACCCGGCTGCGCGGCGGCGGCGCCGACGCCGGCTCCTCCGACTTCCCGGTGGCCGCGTACGCGGTGAAGACCTCGGGCGGCGGCAACGACTTCCAGATTGTCGGCGAGCAGGTCGAGGCCGCCCCGTACGGCATCGCCGTGGCCAAGGGCAACGACCAGCTGACCAAGGCCATCCAGGCGGCACTGAACGCGATCATCAAGAACGGCGAATACGGAAAGATCGTCGCCAAGTGGGGCGTGGAGGCGGGCGCGGTCACCGAGGCCAAGCTCAACGGCGGATCCTGACCGGCGTCCAGGGCTGAAAGGCATCAGCTGTGACTGAAATCGAGAAGGCGGACCCGGCGGCCACCCCGCCCGCTCCCCCCGTACCTGCCGCAGGACCGCAGACGATCAAGGCCATACCCGTCCGGCACTACGGCCGGTACGTCACCGCCGTCGTCGCCGTCGGCCTGCTCGCCCTGCTCGTCTCCGCGTTCGCCCGCGGCCGGGTCAACTGGGGCGCCATCCCGGACTACTTCTTCGACGACCAGATCCTCACCGGCGTCAAGAACACCGTGATCATCACCGTCCTGGCGATGGTCCTCGGCGTGGTCCTGGGCATCGTCCTGGCGGTGATGCGGCTCTCCAAGAACCCGGTGACCTCCACGATCGCGTGGTTCTACATCTGGTTCTTCCGCGGCACCCCCGTCTACGTACAGCTCCTGGTCTGGTTCAACCTCGGCATCGTTTTCACGTACATCAACCTCGGGCCGATCTACAAGGACGAGTGGTCGTCCTTCATGACGCCCTTCCTCTGCGCGCTGCTCGGCCTCGGCCTCAACGAGGCCGCGTACATGGCGGAGATCTGCCGGGCCGGCCTCCAGTCGGTCGACGAGGGACAGACCGAGGCGGCACACGCGCTGGGCATGAGCCACGCCAAGACGTTGCGCCGGATCGTCGTCCCGCAGGCGATGCGCGTGATCGTGCCGCCGACGGGCAACGAGGTCATCAACATGCTCAAGACCTCCTCCCTGGCGGTGGCCGCCCAGTACACCGAGCTGCTGAGGGCCACCCAGAACGTCTCGCAGACCTCGGGCGCCACGGTGGAGATGCTGTTCCTGGCAGCGGCCTGGTACATCATCCTGACCTCGGTGCTGAGCATCGGCCAGTTCTACCTGGAGCGGTACTACGCACGCGGGTCGAGCCGCAGTCTGCCGCCCACCCCGCTGCAGAAGGTCCGGGCGCAGCTGACGTCCCTGGGCCGCCCGAAGGGAGGCATGGCATGACCGCCATGGTGAAGGCCGAGGGCGTCCACAAGTCCTTCGGCGCCGCGCACATCCTCAAGGGCATCGACCTGGAGGTCGCCCCGCGCGAGGTCTTCTGCCTGATCGGCCCGTCCGGCTCCGGCAAGTCGACCTTCCTGCGGTGCATCAACCACCTGGAGCAGATCAACGCCGGCCGGCTGTACGTCGACGGCGAGCTGGTCGGCTACCGGCAGAAGGGCGACAAGCTCTACGAGCTCAAGGACAGCGAAGTCGCCCTGAAGCGCCGGGACATCGGCATGGTCTTCCAGCGGTTCAACCTCTTCCCGCACATGACGGCGATCGAAAACGTCATGGAGGCCCCGATCCAGGTCAAGCGCGAGCCGAAGGCCGTGGCGAGGGCCCGGGCCGAACAGCTGCTGGACCGGGTGGGCCTGGCCGACAAGGCGAAGAACTACCCCTCCCAGCTCTCCGGCGGCCAGCAGCAGCGGGTGGCCATCGCCCGCGCCCTGGCCATGGAGCCGAAGCTGATGCTCTTCGACGAGCCGACGTCGGCGCTCGACCCGGAGCTGGTGGGCGATGTCCTCGATGTCATGCGCGGGCTCGCGGAGGACGGCATGACGATGGTCGTCGTGACCCATGAGATGGGCTTCGCCCGTGAGGTCGGCGATGCGCTGGTCTTCATGGACGACGGTGTGGTGGTCGAGTCGGGCCACCCGCGCGACGTACTGACGAACCCGCAGCACGACCGGACGAAGTCGTTCCTGTCGAAGGTGCTGTAGGCGGCGCTGTAAGAGCGTGGGGGGAGGGCGGTACGGACCCGGCGTC
>NZ_JBHVFF010000398.1:0-5977 GCF_042801895.1 Streptomyces sp. NPDC057543
GCACCGAACTGTTCGAGTGGAAGCTCGACGTAGTCCGCGCCGCCGCCCCCGCCACCCGGCGCGGCCGGTGGCGGTGGGGACTGCCCCCGCCGCCGGTCCCCGGGGAACGGGCCGTGCGCGAGGAACTGGAGCAGTGCTACCGCTGGCTGGCCCGGCAGCGCCAGAAACCCGCCGAGTACGAGCGGCTGATCGACCTCTCGCACGCGGTCCGTCCGCAGACCCGCGTCTGAACCCGAGCCCGACGTATCCCTGGAGGCAGTTCCATGGGCCGCACCGCTCCCTCGCCCGGCCTCGAACCCGGTCTGCTCGTCGAGGTCCCCGAGAAGCATCCGCCGGGCGACGACGTCCGGATCGAAGCCCATGTGCGGGTCGAGGCGGTCGCCGTCGGGCCCCGGGACGCGATTCCGGCCGCCGAACTCGCCCTCGTCATCGCGGTGGACGTCGCCGCCCCGCGCCGCGCCGGGGCCGTCGACGCGCTGGCCGACGCCGTGGGCGCGCTGCCCGACGGAATCTCCTACACGGTGCTGGGCGGCGAAGCCTCCCGGTGCTACCCGCTGCGGGGCCGGCTGGCGATCGCGGATCCGGACGACCGGCGCCACGCCGCGTTCAGCGTCGGCCGGATCGCCGCGGCCGACGCCGGGCGCCGTCCGCCCGGATACGCCCGCTGGCTGGCCCGGGCGCGCGAACTGTTCGTCGCCTGCGAGTTCCCCGTACGGCATCTCGTGCTGATCACCGACGGGAGCGGCCGCGGCGACGAGGACGACGCCCACCGCGAGGACAGCGCACTGAGCACCGAACTCGCCCGCTGTGAAGGTGAGTTCACCGCGGATGTGCTCGCGCTGGGGGAGGCCTGGGACCCGGCTGCGCTGCTCGCCGTCGCCGAACGGCTGCACGGCGACGCCGCGTACGCCCCCGATGCGTTCGCCCCCGCCGTCGACGCGGCCGTCGTCCGGCTGCGCCGGATCCGCAGCCCCGCGCTCGCCCTCACGGTCGCGGTACGGCCGGCGGTCCGTGAGGTGACGCTCACCGAGACCGCTCCCCGCCAGCAGCGGCTCGAACCGGCGGGCGACGGGGACGATCCACGCCGGCTGGAATTCCTCACCCATCAATGGAAGCCGGAGACCCGCGACTACCTCCTCACCCTCCGGGTGGACGCGAGCAACGACCCGCTCGGGGTGCCGCTCCAGCTCGCCACCGTCACCGTCGGCGACCTCACCGAACCGGTCGTCGTCCGCTGGCTGCCGTCGGGAACCGCCGAGGCCACGGCGGGCCATGCGGGCGGCGCGGACCGCAGCGTCCACGCCATGAACGCCTCCACCGAGATCCGGGCCGCCCTCAGGCGCGCGTACGACGCCCTCGACCTGGACCGGCGCGAGGAGGCCGAGGAACAATTCGGACGCGCGGTCAGGCTGGCCGCGGAGATCGGCGCGTCCTGGGTCCGGGCCGAGGTCCGCAACGTCGCCGAGATCGTCGACGAGCGGCAGGGGAGGGTCAGGATCGGGCCGACCGTCGACCGGGGCACCGTCCGCCGGGGGCGGCTGAGCATCGCCTCCGCACACCTGGTGGAACCGTCCGAAAGCCCGGCCGGGACGACGGCCCGCTGCCCGGAGTGCGAACACCCGGCCGGTCCCGCCGCGCTGTTCTGCATCGCCTGCGGGCGGCGGCTGTGATGTCCGGGCCGACCCGGTGGATCGGCGCGCTGCGGACCCGCCGGTCCGGCGGGTCACGGACCCGGCGGCTCCTGGAGCGGCATCTGACCGTGTTGCTGGCGCTCGCCCTGTTCTCGATGAGCGTCCTGCTGGTCTCGTACCGCGAAGTGCAGATCTCGGCGGGCGAGATGCGCACCCGGGGCGCACCCGCCGTGCAGGGAGTGGCCGCCACCCAACTCGCCCTGCTGCGCGCCCATCAGGAGGCCCAGCTCTCCGTCAGGCAGGACATCGACAGCGTGGTCGGGGCCGGAGCGCGCTACGAGAACCAGCTCTCCGCCGCCGCCCAGGGCCTCTCCCGGCTCAACGACGTACAGCTGGACGGGGAGCGCGGCCGCGGGGCGCTCGAAACCGTCAACGGTCTGCTGACCTCGTACAGCAGCTCCATCACCCCCGGTGCGGTGAAGTACGTGTCGGACGAGCCGATGCAGCGGGAGAAGTTCGCGGAGGCCGAGACGATCCTCAGCCGCGAGGGCACCGGTGTGGTGCCCCGCCTCGACGTCCTCCAGGACCACCAGATGCAACGGATCGACACCGTCAGCTCTCTGGGCACCCTCCGCCGGACCGGCTGGGCGATCTCCGAACTCGCCCTGCTGGCCATGGCGTTGACCACCCTGTCCGCGCTCCGGGTACTGCGCCGTCGCTGCGGGCGCAGCTTCGACCCCTGGCTGCTGACCACCCTGCTGGCCACGGTCGTGCTGGCGGTGTTCCCGCTGTGGGCGACCACGAACACTCAGCAGCGGCTGGACACCGCCCACGCCGGGCTCGTCAGGATCGAGCGACGGGCCCACGCCGATGGTGACCTGGCCAAGTCCCAGCAGTACGTCACCGACGAGTCGGCGAGCGTGCGCGCCGATCTCGCCGCCCAGGGCTGGCAGAGCTGGACCTATTACGGCGCGCTGGGCGGCGGCGCGCTGATCGTCCTGCTGCCCGGCGTCGGTATCGGCCGGCGCCTCAACGCCGACTACTGGAGGGCCGGATGATCCCGCGCGCCCGCGCCGTTCTGCTCGTGGTGGCGCTGCTCCTGGCCGCGGCGGGCTGCGGGCTCGCCGCCCCGGGCGGCAGCGACGAAGTGCCCAAGGTCACGATCCTCGGCCCGTGGACCGACAACCAGGAGAAGCAGTTCAAGGACGTCCTGAACGGTTTGGGCATCCCGTACGCCTACCAGGGCACGGCCGCCACCCGGGAAGTCCTGCTGGCCGAGGTGCAGGCGGGCAATCCGCCCGACATCGCGATCCTGCCGGGCGTCGGAGAGCTCGTCGAGTACGCCGCCGAGAACCGGCTGCGGTCCCTGCGCGACCTGTACGAGCCGGGGGAGTACGGCAAACCCTGGCAGCCCGAGGCACAGGGCATCGCCGACGACCTGTGGGTGCCGCTCAAGGCCGACCTCAAGAGCATCGTCTGGTACCGCAAGGACCGGCCCCCGCCCTCCTACCCCGCGCCACTGACCTCCTGGTGCATCGGCATGGGCGACGACGGGTCCTCCGGCTGGCCGGGCAGCGACTGGATCGAGGACCTGATCCTGCAGACCGCGGGCCCGGTGCTGTACGAGCGCTGGGCGACCGGCGACATCGACTGGGTGGACGCCCCGGTGATGAACGCCTGGACCAGGTGGGCCGGGCTGCTCGCCCAGGACCCGACGGCCGCCGCGCGCGCACTGATCGCCGACCACCGGGGCAGCCCCGGCGGGTACGGGCTGCTCTTCGGCGGCGGCTGTGATCTGGAACACCAGGGCTCGTTCGCCCGTTCGTTCTACGGGGACCGGAAGGAGAGCGCCGCCTTCACGGACTCCGCGCCGCTGCTGCCCGGCGGCCCCTCCATGAAGGGCCGTGAGGTGTCCGCCGACTTCGCCGCCCTGTTCGGCCGGTCCGACCGGGCCCGCGATCTGCTCCGGCGGCTCACCTCCCGCAAGGCCCAGGAGGAGTGGGGCCGCAAGGCCGGGGTATTCTCGCCGAACTCCGCCGTGCACGCCAAGAACGGGGCGGTCGAGAAGCAGATCAGCGCCCGGCTCACCGACCATCGGGTGCCACTCTGCCTGGACGCCTCCGACGTCATGCCGGCCGCCGTGCGGGACGCCTTCTACGAGGCAGTCCTGCTGACCATCGCTCACCCCGGCGACCCGGTGCGGGAGCGTCTGGAGGCGATCCAGAAGGTGCAGGACGCCCAACCGGCGGACACCCCGAGGCTGACACGGGTGTGCAGTAGACCACAGTGAGTCTTTGTCGGACCCGCACAAAGACGGCCCTACGGGGGCTGGTACATCGCCTGCATGAGGCCGGACTTCTGTAAGGCTCCACCAGGAAACGGGTCAGGAGACTGTACGGAGTCGACGCAGGATTTACTTGTCCGGCTTCGTAGGGTCGGTACATGACCGTTGTGGACGAAACCCCGGGCGAGCCGAGCGACACCCGTGGCCGTGTGGCCGAACTGCTGGCACTGCGCGAGCAGGCCCGTCGCGGACCGAGTGACCGGGCGACCGAGGCGCAGCACGCCAAGGGCAAGCTGACGGCGCGTGAGCGCATCGAGCTGCTGGTCGACCCGGGTTCGTTCAAGGAGGTCGAGCAGCTGCGCCGGCACCGGGCGACCGGCTTCGGCCTGGAGGAGAAGAAGCCGTACACCGACGGTGTCATCACCGGCTGGGGCACGGTCGACGGCCGGACCGTCTTCGTCTACGCGCACGACTTCCGGATCTTCGGCGGTGCCCTGGGCGAGGCCCACGCCACCAAGATCCACAAGATCATGGACATGGCCATCTCGGCCGGTGCCCCGCTCGTCTCGCTGAACGACGGCGCGGGCGCCCGTATCCAGGAGGGCGTCAGCGCGCTCGCCGGATACGGCGGCATCTTCCAGCGCAACACCAAGGCCTCCGGCGTCATCCCGCAGATCAGCGTGATGCTCGGCCCGTGCGCGGGCGGCGCGGCCTACAGCCCCGCCCTCACGGACTTCGTGTTCATGGTCCGCGAGACCTCCCAGATGTTCATCACCGGACCGGACGTCGTGAAGGCGGTCACCGGCGAGGAGATCACCCAGAACGGCCTCGGCGGCGCCGATGTGCACGCCGAGACCTCGGGCGTCGCGCACTTCGCGTACGACGACGAGGAGACCTGCATCGCCGAGGTCCGCTACCTGATCGGGATGCTGCCGTCCAACAACCGGGAGAACCCGCCCGCCGTGGCGAGCGACGACCCGGCCGACCGGCGCGGCGACGTCCTGCTGGACCTGGTGCCGGCCGACGGCAACCGCCCGTACGACATGCACAAGGTCATCGAGGAGCTCGTCGACGACGGCGACTACCTGGAGATCCACGAGCGCTGGGCCCGCAACATCATCTGCGCCCTGGCCCGTCTGGACGGCCAGGTCGTCGGCATCGTCGCCAACCAGCCGCAGTCCCTCGCCGGTGTCCTGGACATCGAGGCGTCGGAGAAGGCGGCTCGGTTCGTCCAGATGTGTGATGCATTCAACATTCCCATCATCACCCTTTTGGACGTACCCGGCTTTCTACCCGGGGTCGATCAGGAGCACGGTGGAATCATTCGGCACGGTGCGAAGCTGCTCTACGCGTACTGCAACGCCACGGTGCCGAGGATCTCGCTGATCCTGCGCAAGGCCTACGGCGGTGCGTACATCGTGATGGACAGCCAGTCCATCGGTGCGGATCTGACGTACGCCTGGCCGACCAACGAGATCGCGGTGATGGGCGCCGAAGGCGCCGCCAACGTCATCTTCCGCCGGCAGATCGCCGACGCCCAGGACCCGGAAGCCATGCGGACCCGCATGGTCAAGGAGTACAAGGCCGAACTGATGCATCCGTACTACGCCGCCGAGCGCGGCCTGGTCGACGACGTCATCGACCCCGCCGAGACCCGCGAGGTGCTGATCGCCTCGCTCGCCATGCTCCGCACCAAGCACGCCGACCTGCCGTCCCGCAAGCACGGCAACCCCCCGCAGTAGTCCGCGGCCCCCGCAGCAACCCTGCCGGACCCGCGAAGACCTGCCGAGAAGACGGAGAAACCGCCCATGAGCACTGCCACCGAGTCCGTGCTGCGTGTCGAGAAGGGTCTTGCCGACCCCGAGGAGCTGGCCGCCATAACCGCGGTCCTGCTCGCCCGCGCAGCCGCCCAGCCCGCCGAGCCCGCTGCCCACCGAGGCCGCAGCACCGCCGGCTGGCGCCGCCTGGAACGCACCCCGGGCTTCCGCGCCCCGCACTCCTGGCAGGGCTGACAGACGCCGCATGCGTGAGGCCCCGCACTCCTCCGGTCGAATTCCGGGAG
>NZ_JBHVFF010000399.1:0-5977 GCF_042801895.1 Streptomyces sp. NPDC057543
CCGGACGCTCCCCCGTCTCCGGGCCCGAACCTCAGCAGGTCACGGGTTCCAGCAGCCAGTTGAGGATGCTGGGCAGGGCGTGCAGCGCGTCGAAGTGCGCGGCCGCCGGTTCCACCACGACAGTGGAGTTCGGGATGCGCCCGGCCAGCCAGCGGGAGTGGCCCACCGGTGTGAACACATCCTTCTCGCCGTGCCAGAGCATCACCGGACCCGTGATATCCGCGGGGTCGAATCCCCAAGGGCTGCAGAACGCGATCGCGTCGTCGATCCAGCCCCATGCCGATGTGCGCAGCCCCTCACGGTAGTTGCGCAGCAGCATGGTGCGGACCCCGGCGTCGTTGACCACGACCCGGTCCGATTCGGTCAGCTCCCGGCGCAGATCGTCGATGAGCCTGACCGGGTTCTTCCTGATCACCGCGGACCGTGAGATGAACGACTCCGCGAGCCCGTCCGGATCGGCCGCGGCGGTGGAGTACGCCTGCACGTTGGAGGCGGCCATGCCCTCGAACCAGTCGAGGCCGTCGGCATCCCGGGGGGCCAGCCCGACGAGCGCGGCGGTACGGGTGACCCGTTCGGGCATCAGCGCGGCGCAGGCCAGGGCATGCGGGGCGCCTCCGGAGCGGCCCACCACGGCGAACCGCTCCAGCCCGAGATGGTCC
Organism: Streptomyces sp. NPDC057543; assembly: GCF_042801895.1. NCBI lineage: Bacteria > Bacillati > Actinomycetota > Actinomycetes > Kitasatosporales > Streptomycetaceae > Streptomyces > Streptomyces sp. NPDC057543. Next base: position 660 of record NZ_JBHVFF010000399.1, read on the forward strand.
GCGATGGCCCGAACGTCCTGGACGGCATCGGCGACACAGCGGCCCGGCAGCCGGTCGGATTCGCCGTAGCCCGGCCGGTCGTAGGTGATCAGGTGGGTCTTGCGCTGGTACAGCACCATGCCGCGCGGGGCCGGACCGAGCCTGCTGCCGGGCATTCCGTGGAGCAGGAAGACCGGTCTGCCGCGGGGATCCCCGAGATGCTCCACGACCAGATGCCGCCCATCCGTTGCGCGCACCCGACTACGCACTCCGTGCCTCCTCCGTGTGGTGCGGGCACCACGTGCCCGGCTTTTCCCCGCCCGCTTCGATGATGGCTCATCAGAGCACTTACCGGGACGGCGCGTTGGGAAACGGTGGGGGGCCTTCGGGGAGCGCGGCCGTTCTTCCGGCCTGTATCGGGTACGGGGTACTGGACGCGGATGCGACGTCGGCCAGGGCCTGTCCGGCCGTGATCCGCCGGACAGGGCCCTAGCTGTTGCGCGCGGTTGCGAGACCGCCGGCGGCAAGCCGGTCGCCGACATCGTTCACCAAGTCCTTGCCCAGGTCGCCCGCCCGTTTCAGCAGTCTCTCGAAGTCGGTGAGGCGGCGGAAGGTGTCGGCGTAGGCAGCCTGCTCATGCAGGGGGAGCTGGAGCACCTGGAGCCTTCTGACGTCGACGCGGGACGAGCTGGAGGCGTGCGTGCCGGCCTGGCGTCCATTGGCCGGTGCACGAAGGCAACCCGCGAGGAAATGGGCGTCCGGCATCGCCCGGTCCACGCGCAGGGCGTACAGCTGGGGGCCCAGGGCGATCGGCGGTCCTTCGTGGACCCATGCCCGGAACGCGCGAACGACCCCGGCTACCACGACGTCGCCCTCTTCGGCCACGGCCTGGGCGGCGCCGGGCGGCAGCAGCCTGCTCGGGGTGCCATCCATCAGCAGGTCGGGGACGGTGAGCAGCGGCGTACCGGAATCACCGGGTGATGCGGCGTCCGAGGGCTGCTGGCCCGCGTGCAGGGTGAGGGCCGTAATTCCGATCTCGTTCTGAGCCTTCTGCATGACTACGGGCTCGTCCACACCACCACAATTGATGCGGACGGAGCCCGTTGTTCCGTTCAGGATGCCTTGTCGGGACTACCCGCGAGCGAGCGTCACGAACGCCGCCCACTCGCCCCGCCCGACCCGCAGCACCGGTCCGCCATCGGCGATCTTCGAGTCCCGTACGTACACCGCACCGGGGCCGGCGGCCACCTCTACGCAGTCGCCGCCGTCCGATCCGCTGTAGCTGCTCTTGAACCAGCGCAGCTCGTCAACGTTGTCGGTTACCTGCTCCATGCTCATGTCTCTCCCACCAGCCGTTCGATGAGCCGCGCAGACGCCTCGACGTTCAGGGCCTGCGATCGCAGCTTGCCATACCGCAACCCGAAGGAGCTGACCTCTGCCGGATCACCGACGACGCACCCGACACCCTGCGACTCGAAGTAGCCGAGGTGCCGGAGTTCCTTCGTCTGGACCGTCACGAAGGGCCCGTTCTTCCCAGGGTGGAACCCCTGCCCGGCAGGCATGACCTGAACCTCGATATTGCGCAACGTTCCCACCCTCAGGAGGTGTTGCCACTGCGCGCGCATCACCTCGCTGCAGCCCACCGGGTCGCGCAACGCCTCCTCCCCGATGATGAACGACAGCTCCGCCAGCGGGTCCCGTGTCAGCAGCTTCTGCCTGCTCAGCCGCGCTTCCGTGTGCTGGTCGATGATGTCCTCGCTGAACGGCGGGCAGTGGCCGCCGAACACGGCCCGTGCGTACGCCTCCGTCTGCAACAGGCCCGGCACCAGCAGCGGGTCGTAGGAGAAGCGGCTCAGCACCTCCGCCTCGATGAGCGCGAAGTTGCGGAAGAACTGCGGAAGCTTCGCCCGGTCCACATCGGCCTGGAGCACTTCCAGCACCCCTCCCGCGGCCAGCACCCGGTCCGCCGCGACGGTGAACGCCTCCTTCGCGGGGCGTCGCCCCTGCTCGACGGAGGCGACCTGTTCCAGGGAGTAGCCGATGGCTTCTCCGAGCGCCTGCTGATTCAACGCGGCCCGCTTGCGCAGGTGCTGGAGGAGTTTGCCGTAGGCCACCCATACCCCCGGCAGGTCGCTGTCCTCCTTCGTCCTCGTCGCCCGGCTGTTCCGCGTGTCCCGCATGGCGCTCACCGCTCCCTCCGTCACCGTTCCCGCCGCCCCGACAGCCAGCCGATAGCGTCTCTCGACCCCACTACGGCTGGGCAAGGTTCAACGGGTGGGCCATTTCCCGGGACACGGTCCCCGCGCCGTACGGCACCCGTACAGGACCCGTACAACTCAGGACGGCGCCTCTCCGTCCCCCTCGTACGACCGATGTCCCGTACGGCCGTCGCACCTGGTCAGCGACATACACGGCATCCCACGATGGCGCCGTGAAGCCACAGGAAAGCACCCATGAACCACGTCCCCCGGCCCACGAGTTGGCCCTCCGCCTCAGCAGCACCCCACGTGGCGCCCGGCTGGCCCGTACCCTCGCGGTCCAGCAGCTCACCGAGTGGTGCGGCAGCCCGTACGACTCCGAGACTGTTCGAACCGTCGCGCTCGTCACCGCCGAGCTGGCTGCCAACGCCATCACACACGGGCGCCTCCCCGGACGCGACTTCGGGCTGACGCTCCTCCTTCTGCCCCACGCCGTTCGTATCGAGGTGACCGACACCCGTCCGGAGTGCCCGCCGCCCATCCCGGCAGCGGGACCCGTGTCCGCCGACGCGGCATCGGGCCGCGGTCTGCTGCTCGTCGAGGCGTACGCGGACCGTTGGGGCTGCACCGTCCGCGACGCGTACACCAAAACGGTCTGGGCGGAGGTGCGTTGATGGAGGCCACTGGGGCCGCGCCCCGAACGGGGCGGTGGGCGCAAGCGGCCTGTCGCCGCGTCTCGGCGACCAGGGGCAGTGTGCCGGGGAACTGCTCTGCACGGGCGACGAGTTCGCGCAGGTCGTCGGGGGTCGGTTCACGGCCGTTCTTGGGATGCGGCTTCAGCGACACGGGTGGCATGCGCTCATCATCTTCGGATGTCTTGGTGTTCACACCCTGTCAATTCTTCACTCCTACCTTCCGGAAGCGTGCGACCCCAGCCGCCGACCGGCGGCTGGCAAGTCACCACCTCCCCCTGGAGTGACACGTGGAACGTCGCAATTTCCTTCGTGGAGCGGTCATCGGCGGTTCGGTCGCGGCCTTCGGCGGAACCCTGATGCACGGCGCCGCCTACGCGGCCCCGGCTCAGCCCGGTTCCGGACCCTACGGGGCGCTGGGTGTCGCGGACGCCAACGGCATACAGCTGCCTGCCGGGTTCACCAGCAGGGTCATCGACCGGTGCCATGCGGCAGGGTGTTGCCGTGCCGCATGGCGATTACCGGGCCCGCCTCTTGCCGCGTGATCGTGCTCTCCGAGCCGGCGGCAGGGGGCGAGGTGACCGAGGAGTTCGCGGCGGCCCGGAAGGAGCTGCTGGACTGCGGTCTGATTGCCTCGACGCGCCGGCGCCGACACTCGTCGCCGACCTGATCTCCGAGCTCCGGTCGCGCCGGCGGTCCCGGGGCGGTGATGCGCCCCGCCAGGCATCACTGCCGGGCCGCGGCACTCCAGGCGCCCTGCAAGAAGTCCGAGGCATCCGCCAGTTCCGGCAGCGCGATGCCGTGTCCGAGCCCCGGATAGCGGCGTTCCGCAAGGCGGGCGCCCGACTTCTCACGCAGCCATTCACCCGTCCTGGCCACGAGGTCGGCGGGGATCACCGGATCCGCGTCGTCCCGCCCCCAGAAGACCGGCACCCCGGCCAGGCGTCCCGGCTCCTCCGGCAGGCCCGCGTCCCACGGCAGCGTGCCGGACAGGAACACGGCGGCGGCGAACCGCTCCGGGCGAGCGAGCAGCAGACCGCCCGCCATCGCCATGCCGCCCGAGAAGCCGAGAAGCGAGACCGAGGTGTGCTCCGCGGCCTCGACGTCGAGCCAGTCGAACAGCCAGTCGGCGGTCGCGGCGATGGAGTCGGGCAACGGGCGCCCGATGCCCCGGTTGGCGAACCACGCGTATCCAGCACCCTCAGCCAGCGGGGCGCGCACGAAGGCCGTGGTGGCGCCCGGCGGCAGATGCGGCGTGAGCTGCGCGAACGACGTTTCGTCCGCGCCCCGCCCGTGCAGGGCGACGACCAGCGGCGTGCCGGGCCTGCAGGCGGGCTCGACGGACCAGCGCACGGTGGGGGCGACGGTGTACGGCATAGCGGCGACTCCTGGTGCACGCACGGGACTGGGTGGCAGCCGACCGCTGTGCACGAGCAGGGAGCCGAAGCGGCGCTGCGGTCCGGCCGACCGTGCCGTCGACCCTACACGAAGTGCTTGAAAGTTGAAGCAAAGGTCTTCGTGGGTTACCTTGAAGATTCAAGTTAATGCGGCGCGGCCCAGCGTCGCGCGGCCCCTGCCATCCGCCCCACGAGGAGGCCCTCCCTTGACCACTCCTGCCACCACCTTGTCCCGCCCCGTCGCTGCGCCCGAGAAGGCCCCGGCCGCTCCCGCCCGCGCCTATGACATCGGCCTGCTCGTTCTGCGCCTCGCCCTCGGCCTGACCATGGCCGCGCACGGCGCCCAGAAGCTGTTCGGCTGGTTCGGTGGGGGCGGCATCGACGGCACCGGGCAGTTCTTCGCCGCCTCCGGCTACCCCTCGCCGAGGGCGTTCGCCGTCGTGGCCGGTCTCAGCGAGACCCTCGGCGGGCTCGGCCTCGTGCTCGGCCTGCTCACTCCGCTCGCCGCCGCGGCCGTCGCGGGCACGCTTGTCAACGCGATCTCCGTCAAGTGGGGCGGCGGCTTCTTCGCCCCGGAGGGCGTCGAGTACGAGATCCTCATCGCTCTGACCGCGGTGGCGCTCGCCCTGACCGGCCCCGGCCGGATCGCCGTGGACCGACTGCTGCCCTGGCTGCGCTCGCACCGGGTCGCCTACGGCGTCGCCGCGATCGTGCTCGGTGCCGTCGTGGCCGGCGTCACGCTGCTGCTGCGTCACTGAGGCAGGACTCCCGCCCCTCCGTGTCGCACGTTTCCCGTGCCCCGGTGGCGGTGATCGTGGTCTGCATGCTGGGGAGCTGTGACTCGACCTCGTCTCGCGGACGAGCGCGTACAACTGGTCGATGATGCCTGCCTGGGCGGCGCGGCCGAAGGAGCCCCCGAGCGCCGCCGCGCGCCGGAAGAGCCGAAGGGCCGTGCACGGCGGCGGCCGCACGGTGGTCCGGGCCGCCCGGAGATGAGCCTGTCCGGGCCGATGGCATTGCCCAGCGGTGGGCACAGACCTTCGGGCGGGTGG
>NZ_JBHVFF010000400.1:0-5973 GCF_042801895.1 Streptomyces sp. NPDC057543
GCCGTCCGGCGTTCGGGGACAGATTTAAGGACAAAGAGGACCCGGGGCTGGGCACGCCGAGGTGTGCGGGACGTGACACGATGCGGTCATGTCATCCGTGTTGACCGATCTCTGCCGGTATCCGATCGTGCAGGCCCCGATGGCAGGGGGTGTCTCCTGTCCGCAGCTCGTCGCGGCCGTCGCCGAAGCGGGCGGTCTCGGCTTCCTCGCCGCCGGGTACAAGACGGCGGACGGCATGTACCACGAGATCAAGCAGCTGCGCGGGCTGACAGGTCAGCCCTTCGGCGTCAATCTCTTCATGCCGCAGCCCGCACTCGCCGATCCCAGCGCCGTCGAGGTGTACCGGCACCAACTCGCCGGTGAGGCCGCCTGGTACGAGACGCCGCTCGGTGATCCGGACTCCGGCGGCGACGACAACTACGACGCGAAACTCGCGATCCTCCTGGAGGACCCGGTCCCGGTCGTCTCGTTCACCTTCGGCTGTCCGACCCGGGACACCCTCGACGCGTTCGCCGGGGTCGGCACGTACACCGTCGTGACGGTCACCACGTCCGAGGAGGCCCAGGCCGCCCAGCGGGCGGGGGCCGACGCGGTCTGTGTCCAGGGCATAGAGGCGGGCGGCCACCAGTCCACCCATCGCGACGACCCGCAGACGGACGGCACCGGGATCGGAGTCCTCTCCCTGGTGGCCCAGGTCCGCGAGACCGTACAGGTGCCGATCATCGCCGCGGGCGGGCTGATGCGCGGCTCCCAGATCACGGCCGTGCTCGCCGCGGGCGCGGAGGCGGCGCAGCTCGGCACGGCGTTCCTCGTCTGTCCCGAGTCCGGGGCGAATGTGTTGCACAAGCAGGCACTGACCAACCCGCTGTTCGTACGGACCGCCCTGACCCGGGCCTTCTCCGGCCGGCCGGCCCGCGGCCTGGTCAACCGCTTCATGCGCGAGCACGGCCCGTACGCCCCCGCCGCCTACCCGCAGGTCCACTACCTGACCGCCGGTCTGCGCAGGGCGGCGGCCAAGGCCGGCGACGCCCAGGGCATGGCGCTGTGGGCGGGCCAGGGGCACCGGCTGGCCCGCGAGCTGCCCGCCGGCCGGCTGATCGAACTGCTCGTCGAGGAAATGGACGCCGCACGGACGGCCGTGAACACAGGGAGTACGCAGTGACCGCACCGGTCTTCGTCGTCGAACAGGTCCCGAACGGGCCCGAGTTCGTCCTGGAAGGATCCGAGGGGCGGCACGCCGTATCGGTCAAGCGGCTGCGCGCCGGTGAGGACGTTGTGCTGACGGACGGCCACGGCCGGTGGACGCAAGGGGTCGTCAGGGCCGCCGAGGGCAAGGACCGGCTCGTGGTCATGGACCTGGTGACGGTCCGCGAGGAGCCGTGGCCCACGCCCCGTATCACCGTCGTCCAGGCCCTGCCCAAGGGCGACCGCGGCGAGCTCGCCGTCGAGACGATGACGGAGACCGGTGTCGACGCGATCGTGCCCTGGCAGGCCTCGCGCTGCATCACGCAGTGGAAGGGCGACCGCGGCCTCAAGTCCCTCGCGAAATGGCGCAACACCGCCCGGGAGGCGGGCAAACAGTCGCGCCGGGTGCGATTCCCCGAGGTGGCGGACGCGCTGACGACCAAACAGATTGCCGCGCTGCTGGCCACGGCGGACTTCGCCGCCGTCCTGCACGAGGACCGGGAGCACGACAGCGAGCCGCTGGCCACCGTCCAACTCCCCACCCAGGGCGAGATCGTGCTGGTCGTCGGCCCCGAGGGCGGTGTGTCGCCGGACGAACTGGCGGTCTTCGCCGGGGCGGGCGCCCGCACCTGCCGGCTCGGAAGGTCCGTCCTGCGCACCTCGACGGCGGGCACGGCGGCGACGGCACTGCTGCTGGGGCGCACCGGCCGCTGGTCGTGAGCCCCCTCCCGCGCTCCGGCGCCAACTCCGTTATGGCCGCAAGCCGTCTACCGTTTAGTGGGGGAATGGTGGGAAGCTGCCCGTATGGGGACATCAAGGGCATGGGGTCGGAGAAGGACCCGTCGCTTTCTGGCCGCGTCCGCGCTCGCGGGCGCGGCGGCCGCCGGCGTGGTGGCCTGTGAGCCCGTGGGCGGACCGAACTCCGTATCCATCGCCGTGACCACCGACCAGGCCGCCACCAGCGCCCTGGAGCGCGACGGGGTCCATGTCCAGTGGCTCAACTGCACGGCCGATACCGGCGCGGGCCCGACCGGGGGCGCGTCGCCCGCCGCCTCCGCGGGCCGGATCGCGGACGTCGACTGCATCGGAAGAACCCGGGACGGCGAGGACATCACGGTCAACGGCAACGTGACCCAGGAGCTCGACGGGCGGTGCGTGCGGGGCGACCTGACCGCGAAGGCCGACGGGAAGGTCGTCTTCCGGGCAGATGCGCTGGGCAACTGCAACGCCGCACCGTCGACCGGTGTGGCGAACCCGCCGCTGGGCGGCGGCAGCGGCACCGCACGGCCGACGGTCACCGTGACGGTCACGATGACCGGATCGCCCCGGGGCAAATGAGTGTGGCAGGCACCGGACCACCCGGTGGACTCCGGCCAACTCGGTTCCGCGGAGCGCGCCCGCGGCCTAGGGTGATCGATGTGACGCAGCCTGCCTACCTCCGATACCCCCATGTCCAGGGCGATTTGATCGCCTTCACCGCCGAGGACGATGTCTGGCTGGCGCCGCTGGACGGCGGCCGAGCCTGGCGCGTCAGCGCCGACAACCGACCCGTCACCAACCCGCGGATATCGCCCGACGGAACCCGCGTCGCCTGGACATCCACCCGGGACGGGGCGCCCGAGGTGCATGTCGCACCGGTCGACGGCGGCCCCTCCGAACGGCTCACGTACTGGGGCGACGCGCGGACCTCCGTACGCGGCTGGACGCCCGAGGGCGACGTACTCGTCATCAGCACCCAGGGGCAGGCATCGCTGCGGCGGAGCTGGGCCAGGGCCGTCCCGGCCGACGGCGGGCCCGCGCGGACCCTGCCGTACGGACCGGTCGGCTCCCTCGCGTACGGGCCCGGCGGACGGGTCCTGCTGCTCTCGGCCACCATGGGGCGCGAGGCCGCCGCCTGGAAGCGCTACCGGGGCGGCACCGCGGGCAAGCTGTGGATCGCGTCGCAGGACGCCGCCGACGGCCCGGCGGAGTTCGTACGGCTCCACGAGGACCTCGACGGCAACATCGAATGCCCGATGTGGGTCGGTGACCGCGTGGCGTTCCTCTCCGACCACGAGGGCGTCGGCGCGCTCTACTCCTCGCTCCCCGACGGCTCGGACCTGCGCCGTCACTCCGAGACCGACGGCTTCTACGCCCGCCACGCGAGCACCGACGGCGCCCGCGTCTGCTACGCCTCGGCCGGTGAGCTCCGGCTGCTGGACGACCTCGAAGGCGCCGCGCCCCGCCGCCTCGACATCCTCCTCGGCGGCCAGCGCGCCGACCTCCAGCCCCACCCCGTGCACGCCGACAGCCACCTCGACGCCGCGTCCCCGGACCGCACGGGCCGCGGCAGCGCGGTCGGGACGCGCGGCGCCGTCCACTGGGTCACCCACCGCGAGGGCCCGGCCCGCGCGCTCGCCGTCGAACCAGGGGTGCGGGCGCGCATGCCCCACACCTTCCAGGCCGACGGCGACCAGCACGTCGTCTGGGTCACCGACGCCGAGGGCGACGACGCCCTGGAGTGCGCACCCGCCACCGGCACCGCGCCGGGCTCCGTACCGCGCCGCCTCGCCGCCGGCCGTATCGGCAGGGTCCTCGACCTCGCCGCGGCCCCGGACGGCAGCCGGTTCGCCGTCGCCGCGCACGACGGGCGGGTACTGATCGTCGAGCGGGAGAGCGGCGAGGTCCACGAGGTGGACCGCAGCGAACACGGCGACGCCTCCGGCCTCGTCTTCTCGCCCGACTCCTCCTGGCTCGCCTGGTCGCACCCCGGGCCCGAACCGCTCAGGCAGCTCAAGCTCGCCCACGTCGCCGACCTGTCGGTCGCCGAGGCCACCCCGTTGCGCTTCCGGGACTTCTCGCCGGCGTTCACCACCGACGGCAAGCACCTCGCGTTCCTCTCCGAACGGTCCTTCGACCCGATCTACGACGCCCACGTCTTCGACCTGGCGTTCATCGGCGCCTGCCGTCCGCATCTGCTGACGCTCGCCGCCACCACGCCCTCCCCGTTCGGACCGCAGCGCCACGGCCGCCCGACCGAGAAGGAGAAGAGCGGCGACGGCGAGGACAACCCGACCGCGCTGCCCGTCACCCGCATCGACCTCGAAGGGCTCGCCGACCGGATCGTGCCGCTGCCCGTCGAGGCCGCCAGCTACTCCACGCTGCGCGCCGCGAAGGACGGAATTCTGTGGCTGAACCACCCGGTGACCGGAGTGCTCGGCACGAGCGGCGCCACGCCGGACGCCCGCCGGCCCGAGACCGTCCTCGAACGGTACGACCTGGAGAAACTGCGCTGCGAGGAACTCGCCTCCGACGTCAGCGGGTTCGAGGTCAGCGGTGACGGCCGGCGGATCGTCCTGCGGACCCGGGGCAAGCTGCGCGTCGTACCGTCCGACAGCCGCGTCCCGGCCGGTGACGACGACCACGACGGCGGCAGCGACAGCAGCGTCACCGTCGACCTCTCCAGGATCCGCCGGACCCTCGAACCGGCCGCCGAGTGGCGGCAGATGTACGACGAGGCCGGGCGCATCATGCGGGACAACTTCTGGCGCCCCGACATGGGCGGCATCGACTGGGACGGCGTCCTGGACCGCTACCGTCCGGTGCTGGAGCGCGTCGCTACCCACGACGACCTGATGGACCTGCTGTGGGAGGTGCAGGGCGAGCTCGGCACCTCGCACGCCTATGTGACGCCGCCCGGCGGCTGGCGCGACGACTCAGCCCGGCAGGGTCTGCTCGGCGCGGACATCTCCCGTACGGACGAGGGGAGCTGGCGCATCGACCGCATCCTGCCGTCCGAGACCTCCGACCCGGCGGCCCGTTCGCCGCTCGCCGCACCCGGCGTGGCGGTGCGCGTCGGCGACACGATCCTCGCCGTCGACGGACACCCGGTCGACCCGGTGGCCGGGCCCGGACCGCTGCTCACCGGCTCAGCCGGGAAAGCGGTCGAGCTGACCGTCTCACCGGTGGACGGCGGCGACCCGCGCCATGTCGTCGTCGTACCGGTCGCGGACGAGGAGGCGCTGCGCTACCACGCGTGGGTCGCCGACCGGCGGGCCTACGTCCACGAGCACTCGGGCGGCCGTCTCGGCTACCTCCACGTCCCCGACATGGTCGGCTCCGGCTGGGCGCAGCTCCACCGCGATCTGCGGCTCGAAGTGGCCCGCGAGGGGCTGGTCGTGGACGTCCGGGAGAACCGCGGCGGCCACACCTCGCAGCTGATCGTGGAGAAGCTCGCCCGGCGCATCGTCGGCTGGGACCTGCCGCGCGGCATGCAGCCGTACAGCTACCCGGACGACGCGCCGCGTGGTCCCGTGGTCGCCGTCGCCAACGAGTTCTCCGGCTCGGACGGCGACATCGTGAACGCCGCGATCAAGGCGCTGCGCATCGGACCTGTGGTCGGTACGCGCACCTGGGGCGGCGTCATCGGCATCGACAGCCGCTACCGGCTCGTGGACGGGACGTTGGTCACCCAGCCCAAGTACGCGTTCTGGCTCGAGGGTTACGGCTGGGGCGTGGAGAACCACGGGGTCGATCCCGACGTCGAGGTCGTGATGGCGCCGCAGGACCATGCTGCGGGGCGCGATCCGCAGTTGGACGAGGCGATCCGGATCGCGCTCGCGGCGCTGGCGGAAACCCCGGCGAAGCGGGCACCGGAGCGGCCGGGGGCGTAAGAGGGCGTGCGGGTGGGGGTGCGCCTTGTGGCGGACTCGTTCCCCTGCCCGCCCCTTCCCGAACCGGGGCTCCGCCCCGGACCCCGCGCCTCGAACCCCGGCGAGGCTGGTTCTCCAGTCCCTCCTGGCCGGTGAG
>NZ_JBHVFF010000401.1:0-5968 GCF_042801895.1 Streptomyces sp. NPDC057543
GCCGGGCGGTGGGCCGCGAGGTGGTCAGACGGGATGTCAGACCTCCTCGGTGCCACCGCTCTCCTCGTCGGTTGCCTTCTCTTCCTTGGCCGCGGCCGGTGTCGCACCCGGCTGGGGTTCGGCCACCGCCACCCGCGCGGGGCGGATGGTGCGCTCGCCGATCCGATACCCCGGCTGCAGGATCGCCACGCAGGTCGTCTCGGTGACGTCCGGCGCATACGAGTGCATCAGGGCTTCATGGATCGTCGGGTCGAAGGGCTCGCCCTCCTTGCCGAACTGCTGCAGGCCCAGCTTGGCGACGACCGTCTCCAGTGATTCGGCCACCGACTTGAACCCGCCCACGAGCTCGTTGTGGTCCCGGGCCCGGCCGACGTCGTCGAGCACGGGCAGGAGCTCGGACAGGAGACCCGCTACTGCGATCTCCTTGACCGTGGCCCGGTCCCGCTCGACGCGACGGCGGTAGTTCTGGTACTCGGCCTGGAGCCGCTGGAGGTCGGCCGTGCGCTCGTTGAGCGCCGTGCGGACCTGGTCCAGCTGTGCCGTCAGACCGACTGTCTGTACTCCGTCCCCGGCCGCCGGCGCCTCCTCCTCCGGAGAGGAGGGGGCGTCCTTCGGCTCAGCTCCGTCGGAGGCAGCGCCGGAGGGGACGTCGGGCTTCTCCTCGAAGCCCGGAGTCTCCTCGGTCACACCGCACCGCCCTTCGCGTCCTTCTCGTCGTCCACGATCTCGGCGTCGACGACGTCGTCGTCGGCCTTGGCCTGCTGGGCGCCCGGCTGCGGGTCGCCCTGCGGGCCACCGTCGGCCTGGGCGTTGGCGTACATCGCCTGGCCCAGCTTCTGGGAGACGGCCGCGACCTTCTCGGTGGCGGTACGGATCTCGGCGGTGTCCTCGCCCTTGAGCTTCTCCTTCAGCTCGGTGAGCGCGGTCTCCACCTCCGTCTTCACGTCACCGGGGACCTTGTCCTCGTTGTCCTTGAGGAACTTCTCCGTCTGGTAGACGAGCTGCTCGCCCTGGTTGCGGGACTCGGCGGCCTCGCGGCGGCGGTGGTCCTCCTCCGCGTACTGCTCGGCCTCCTCACGCATCCGGTTGACCTCGTCCTTCGGCAGCGAGGAGCCGCCGGTGACGGTCATCTTCTGCTCCTTGCCGGTGCCGAGGTCCTTGGCGGCGACGTGCATGATGCCGTTCGCGTCGATGTCGAACGCGACCTCGATCTGCGGGACGCCACGCGGGGCCGGCGGCAGGCCGGTCAGCTCGAACATTCCGAGCTTCTTGTTGTACGCCGCGATCTCGCGCTCGCCCTGGTAGACCTGGATCTGGACGGACGGCTGGTTGTCCTCGGCCGTCGTGAAGATCTCGGAGCGCTTGGTCGGGATCGTGGTGTTGCGCTCGATGAGCTTCGTCATGATGCCGCCCTTGGTCTCGATACCGAGGGACAGCGGGGTGACGTCGAGCAGCAGGACGTCCTTGACCTCACCCTTGAGGACACCGGCCTGGAGCGAGGCACCGATGGCGACGACCTCGTCCGGGTTCACGCCCTTGTTGGCCTCCTGGCCACCGGTCAGCTCCTTGACGAGCTCGGCGACGGCCGGCATACGGGTCGAGCCACCGACGAGAACGACGTGGTCGATCTCGGTGAGCTGGATGCCCGCGTCCTTGATGACGTTGTGGAACGGCGTCTTGCAGCGGTCCAGGAGGTCCGCGGTGAGCTGCTGGAACTGCGAGCGCGTGAGCTTCTCGTCCAGGTGCAGCGGGCCCTCGGCGGACGCCGTGATGTAGGGCAGGTTGATCGTCGTCTCGGTCGAGGACGAGAGCTCGATCTTCGCCTTCTCCGCGGCCTCGCGCAGACGCTGGAGCGCCATCTTGTCCTTGGACAGGTCGACGCCGTGCCCGTTGGCGAACTGCTTCACCAGGTAGTCGACGACGCGCTGGTCCCAGTCGTCACCACCGAGGTGGTTGTCACCGTTGGTGGCCTTCACCTCGACGACACCGTCGCCGATCTCCAGCAGCGATACGTCGAACGTGCCGCCACCGAGGTCGAAGACGAGGATCGTCTGGTCGTCCTTGTCGAGCCCGTACGCCAGCGCGGCGGCCGTCGGCTCGTTGACGATACGCAGGACGTTCAGGCCCGCGATCTCGCCGGCCTCCTTCGTCGCCTGACGCTCGGAGTCGTTGAAGTACGCGGGAACGGTGATGACCGCGTCGGTCACCTTCTCGCCCAGGTACGACTCGGCGTCCCGCTTCAGCTTCTGCAGCACGAAGGCGCTCATCTGCTGCGGGTTGAAGCTCTTGCCGTCCAGGTCGATCTTCCAGTCAGTGCCCATGTGGCGCTTGACGGAGCGGATGGTCCTGTCGACGTTGGTCACTGCCTGACGCTTGGCGACCTCGCCGACCAGCACCTCGCCGTTCTTCGCGAAGGCGACGACGGACGGCGTGGTCCTGGCGCCCTCTGCGTTGGTGATGACGGTGGGCTCGCCGCCTTCGAGAACGCTGACGACGGAGTTAGTCGTGCCCAGGTCGATGCCGACCGCACGTGCCATTTCAATTCCTCCAGCTTGACTACTTGAGTGCAACTGACTCAAGGATGCACGACGCCCGTCCCAGAGTCAACAGACTTGAGTCGAGCAGACTCAACTATCGTGCCGGTACCTCACGCGCACCGAGAGATCACCGACGACACCCACCCGTCCGCGGGCCGGGCAGCCGCCACCCATCATCGCGCCATGGGATCGTTCTGTCACAAACTGCCTTCAAGCACGCAAAACAGGCAATCGATCGGCTCGATCCGCCCGACCCCAGGCAGGTGCGAACGATGCAGAGACAGAGGCAACAGAGGCAGAGGCGCGCCCAGAGGCACAGGCAGGGACAGGGACGGAGACAGGCAGGGTGGGTACGGCGGTGGCAGTGGCCGAGGGCACGGGCATGGCAGTGGCCGTCGGCGCGGCAGTGGGAGCGGCCGTCGGCCAAGCGCGTTCTGGATCTGATCCTCGGCTCGATCCTGCTGGCCCTGGCCGCCCCCCTGCTCGCCACGGGCGCCCTCGCCCTCGCGGTGCGGCGACCCCCCGGCGGGGTGCTGACCCGGTCGCCCCGGATCGGCCTGGACGGCCACCTCTTCGTACTGTGCTCGCTGCGTACCCGGCGGCTGCGGCTGGATCTGCTCTCCCGGCTCCCGCACGTCGTACGGGGAGACCTCTCCCTGGTCGGACCGGCACCCCTGACACCGGACGCCGCTCGGGCCGCCGAAGCTGTCGGCCCGAGCACCGCCGACACCCCCACATCCGCCCTCGCCCCCGCCGCGAGACACTGGCGGCAGGAACTGAAACCGGGCCTCACCGGCCTGGCACAGGTACGTTCCCGTTCCGGAATGCCGTGGGACGAGCCCGCCCTGCTCGACCAGCACTACGCCGAGCACCACTGGGTGGGACTCGACCTGGCCATCCTGGTGCGAGCCGTGCACGCTCCCCTGTACCGGGCGGTCCACGGACTCACCCGGCACGGCAAGGCACACCTGAGCGACACAGATCACCGCCGGTGCGGCTACAGCGCGGCGGAATAAGTGGATAGTGTCAGCACAGACTGATTAAGTTACTGCTTAGTAATTGCCAGTATCCCCTTGTAGACGCTGGATCCCACCCTCGCAGGCCCGAGGAGCCCCCAAATGCAACTCGCCGCGATCATCGTGTCGCTGGTGCTGACTGTGGTCGGCGTTGCGCTCATCGCCCGAGCCGTCGCGCAGATCTACCGGTTCGTCACGCTCGGACAGCCGGTCCCGGCGGGCAGCCGCACCGACAATCCGAAGCAGCGCACGATCACCCTGGTCAAGGAGTTCCTCGGCCACACCCGGATGAACCGGTGGGGGATCGTCGGCTTCGCGCACTGGTTCGTCGCCATCGGCTTCCTGACGCTGCCGCCGACGCTGCTCCAGGCGTACGGGCAGCTCTTCAAGGCCGACTGGGTCCTGCCGATCATCGGCAACTGGCCGCCGTTCGAGATGTACACCGAGTTCATCGGTCTGATGACGACGGTCGGCATCCTCGTGCTGATCGCGATCCGGCTGCTGAACCTGCCCTCGCGGGCCGGCCGCAAGTCCCGCTTCGCGGGCTCCAAGGCCTGGCAGGCGTACTTCGTCGAGTACGTCATCCTCGTCATCGGCCTGGCGATCCTGACCCTGCGCGGTCTGGAGGGCGCGATCCACCACGTGGGCGGCTACGAGGCGTCGTACTTCATCTCGTACCCCCTGGTCCTCGCGTTCAAGGGCCTCGCGCTCGGCACACTGCAGAACCTCATCTACTTCACCGCGATGATCAAGATCGGCGTCTCGCTGATCTGGATGATCACGGTCTCGCTCAACACCAACATGGGTGTCGCCTGGCACCGCTTCCTCGGCTTCCCGAACATCTGGTTCAAGCGGAACGCGGACGGCGCGGTCGCGCTCGGCGCGCTCCAGCCGATGACGTCCGGCGGCAAGGAGATCGACTGGGAGGACCCGGCCGAGGACGCCGTCTTCGGTGTCTCCCAGGTCGAGCAGTTCTCCTGGAAGGGCATCCTCGACTTCTCCACGTGTACGGAGTGCGGTCGCTGCCAGTCGCAGTGCCCGGCCTGGAACACCGGCAAGCCACTCTCCCCGAAGCTCCTGATCATGTCCCTGCGCGACCACGCGCACGCCAAGGCCCCGTATCTGCTGGCCGGCGGCGGCAAGGACATGGAAGGCAACGAGAAGGCATCCGAGGAGCAGCTCAAGGACGTTCCGGCCGCGGCTCTCGCGGAGGCCGAGCGGCCGCTGATCGGCACGGTCGAGGAGAACGGTGTCATCGACCCGGACGTGCTGTGGTCCTGCACCACCTGCGGTGCCTGTGTCGAGCAGTGCCCGGTCGACATCGAGCACATCGACCACATCGTCGACATGCGCCGCTACCAGGTGATGATCGAGTCCGCGTTCCCGTCCGAGGCGGGCACGATGCTCAAGAACCTGGAGAAGAAGGGCAACCCCTGGGGGCTCGCCAAGAAGCAGCGCGTCGAGTGGACCAAGGAGGTCGACTTCGAGGTCCCGATCGTCGGCAAGGACGTCGAGGACCTGTCCGAGATCGACTACCTGTACTGGGTCGGCTGCGCCGGCGCTCTCGAGGACCGCGCCAAGAAGACCACCAAGGCCTTCGCGGAGCTCCTCCACATCGCGGGCGTCAAGTTCGCGATCATGGGCGGCGACGAGAAGTGCACGGGTGACTCGGCCCGCCGCCTGGGCAACGAGCCGCTGTTCCAGCAGCTCGGCCAGGAGAACGTCGCGATGCTGAACATGGCGTTCGGCGAGGATGACGACGACCCGGAGACGAAGAAGCCGAAGTCGTCGAAGAAGATCGTCGCGACCTGCCCGCACTGCTTCAACACCATCGCGAACGAGTACCCGCAGCTCGGCGGCGAGTACGAGGTCATCCACCACACCCAGCTGCTCCAGCACCTCATCGACGAGGGCAAGCTGATCCCGGTGACGCCGGTCGAGGGCCTGATCACGTACCACGACCCGTGCTACCTGGGCCGTCACAACAAGATCTACACCCCGCCGCGCGAGATCATCGCGAAGGTCCCGGGCCTCAGGAACGAGGAGATGCACCGCCACAAGGAGCGCGGCTTCTGCTGCGGCGCCGGTGGTGCCCGGATGTGGATGGAGGAGCGGATCGGCAAGCGCATCAACAACGAGCGCGTCGACGAGGCTCTGTCGCTCAACCCCGACATCGTCTCCACCGCCTGCCCGTTCTGCCTGGTCATGCTGACCGACTCGGTCAACGGCAAGAAGAACGACGGCAAGGCGAAGGAGTCGATCCAGGTGGTCGACGTATCGCAGCTGCTGCTGGACTCCGTGAAGGCCCCGGCCGACCCGGCCGGGGAGACGGAGACGGCGGACGCACCTGAGCCGGAGCCGGTGAAGTAGCTCGGGCCGTCGTGCGACAGAAGCGGCCGGACCTGCCTCGGGGGC
>NZ_JBHVFF010000402.1:0-5966 GCF_042801895.1 Streptomyces sp. NPDC057543
CCCTTGTGCCAGGGGCGCGGTCTTCCGGTCGAAAGCGCCCCACACCCCGAACAGGCGCATTCCGGATAACCCGGAGCCGCAGGTCGCGCGGACCCGGCGGCACCTCCTTGACAGCCCTCTCCACCAAGACCATGATTCCATTAATTGACTAATGGAATTGAGGCGAAGTGCATGGCAGACGCATTCACTCCGGGAGGCGCGTCCGGCGCCTGGGCGCTGGAGGCCCGCGGCCTGGGTAGGCGCTACCGGCGCGGCTGGGCGCTGCGCGACTGCTCGTTCCGGCTGCCGGCCGGGCGGATCTGCGGTCTCGTAGGTCCCAACGGGGCAGGCAAGAGCACCCTGTTGGGGCTCGCGACGCGGCAGGTCCGGCAGACGGAGGGTGAGCTCCGCATCTTCGGCGTGCCGGTGGACGATCCCGCGGTGATGCCGCGATTCGCGTTCCTCGGGCAGGACAAGCCGCTGTTCAAGCGGTTCACCGTGGCCGAGACACTGCGCCTGGGCAGCGAGCTCAACCCCGACTGGGACATGACCGCCGCGGAGCGGATCGTACGGTCGGGCCAGGTGCCGATGCACGCCCGCGTCGGCACGCTCTCCGGCGGTCAGCGCACCCGTGTCGCGTTCGCGCTCGCCTTCGGCAAGCGGCCGGATCTGCTACTGCTCGACGAGCCGATGTCCGACCTCGACCCGGTGGCCCGCCACGACATGAGCACCCTCCTGATGTCGGAGGCCGTCGAGCGCGGCACCACCGTGGTGATGTCCTCGCACATGCTGTCCGAACTGGAGGACATGTGCGACTACCTGCTGGTCCTCGCCGACGGCAGGATCCGGATGGCGGGTGACGCGGACGCACTCGTCCCCGCCCACGCGCTGGTGACGGGACTCGCCCCGGACGGGAACCCGGCCGACCTGCTGGCCCCCCACACAGTGATCGAAATGCGTGTCCAGGGCAGGCAGTTCCACGCGCTGGTGCGAACGAACGGCCCGCTGTCGGCCGACTGGGTGGTCGCCGAACCCAGCCTGGAGGAAGTCCTGCTGGCGCACCTCCGCTCGTCGGACACGCCCCCCTTGTTCACACCCGGTGCCCGCGTCGAGGCCGAAGGGATCCACACCTCATGAGCGCCACCCTGACCGACCCCCCTCGGACCGGCCGGACGCCCCGTCCCCGGATGCTGCGCGGGCTGAACTGGCTCGTCGTACGTCAGCACCGGGCCGCGCTGCTCTCCCTGCTCGCCGTGACGGTCCTCGGCCCGATCTGGATCGCTTACCAGCGCGGCAGGATGTCCCAGGCGCTCGAAGCGGCCGGCTGGCCGGACAAGCAGCTGTCGCAGCCGACGTTCGGCTCGACGGGGCTGGGTCTCACCATCACCGCCCTGAGCACGCTGCCGGTGATCCTCGCCGTCTTCCTCGGCGCCACGCTGATCTCGGGCGATCAGGAACACGGCACCGCACAGCTGATCACCACCCAGTCCGTGTCCCGGCGCCGCTGGGTGACGGTGAAGCTCGCCTGGTGCTACGGGGCCGTGATCGTGTCCGGCGCGGTGCTCTCGGCGTTCTTCACCTGGTGGTGGAAGCCCTACCGTTCGGTGTTTCCCAGTCTGTGGCCGGACGGGCAGGTTTTCGACAACACCGGCCCGGTGCTCCCGGCGTTGGGGCTCTTCCTGACCGCCGCCGGCATCACCATCGGTATGCTGCTGCGCCGTGTCCTCGTGTCCATGGCGGTCACCTTCGTCTTCGCCGCGTTCGTCGAAGTCGTCTGGGGCGAGCTGCGCGTACACCTCGCGCCGTCGCGCATGGTCACCTACCCGCTCGCCGCCGACGTGCCCGCACGGCTGGGCGAGTCGCACGAGGTGGACCGCTGGATCGGCTCGGCCGACGGCCATCTCTACGGCTGGGGTCTGTGCGCCAAGACCACCGAGGCTGCCTCGGACGCCTGCGTCAAGGAGCACGGCATCGTCAACAACGTCGTCGAGTACCTCGGTTACGACCAGATGCCGGCCATGCAGTGGACCGGGGCGGGCATCCTGCTCGCGGCCACCGCGGTACTCACCGCGTTCACCCTGTGGCGGGTCTCCCGGAGCCCCCTCTAGGACCCGCGCCGCAGGTGCATATTGTTTCGGCAGTCCAACGGGAGGTGAAGACGGTGGTCGTATTCCGCATCGACAGACGCAGCGGAGTGGCAACGTACCTCCAGATCGTGCGACAGGTCGAACAGGCGCTGCGGATGGGCGCCCTGGAGGAGGGCGACCGGCTGCCCACGGCGGCGCAGGTCGCGGCGGAGACCAAGGTCAACCCGAACACGACCCTCAAGGCGTACCGCGAGCTGGAGCGCGCGGGCCTCGCCGAGGTACGGCAGGGAGCGGGCACCTTCATCACCCGCTCCCTCGCCCCGGCCCAGGAGGGCCCCGACGCCCCGTTGCGCACCTCGCTCGCCGCGTGGCTGGACGAGGCGCGTTCCCAGGGCCTCAGCGGCCAGGAGGTCACCGCCCTCTTCCGATCCGTCCACGCGGCGGTGTTTCCGTCCGGGACCGACGGCTGAGAGCCGGTTCCGTACTCCTCGTCCGCGAGGCACGGGCGTGCTCCGTGTCCACGGAGTGCGGAACCGTGCTCAACCCTGCGCGGGGTAGTCGCCCGTGGCGCCGTCGGTCCGCGCGCGCAGCAGGTCCGCGTGGCCGTTGTGACGGGCGTACTCCTGGATCATCGCCAAGTACACCCAGCGAAGACTGACGAGCCGGCCGCGGGTCTTCGACCGGAACGTCTCGTCGAGTCCGCGCCCCGCGACCGCGGCGTCGCACGCCTCGACCTCGGCGCGGTACGCGGCGAAGTCCCGTTCCGCGTATGCGGCGTCGACGCCCTCGATGCCTTCGTCCCCGTCATGGGGACCGGCGAAGACGTCACCGATCGGCTCACCGGCGAAGCTCCGCCGGAACCACCAGCGTTCGATCTCCGCCATGTGCCGCACCAGGCCGAGGAGTATGAGGTTCGACGGTTCGGCCGTGGTGCGGGCCAGTTGCGCCGGTTCGAGTCCGGCGCACTTGGTGAGCAGCGTCTCCCGGTGCCAGCCGAGCCAGCCCTCCAGCATGACGCGCTCGTCCGCGGTGCCCGGAACGTTCAGCTGGTCGCCGTCGGATGTCGAACGTTCGACGCGGGGCGCAGTCCAGGTCATGGCGGTCATCCTCCCACCGGACGATCCGGTCCATCCACGGTGCGGCATCGTCCGCGCCGGCGCCGACGAGGGAGGCGCGCTCGACGCCCGACCACCTGTAGCCCCCTGAAGCCGGGGGTGTTCACTCCCCGGTGACTCCGTCGATGTTCTCCCTGAGCAGGTCCGCGTGGCCGTTGTGCCGTGCGTACTCCTCGATCAGGTGAGTGAGGATGTACCGCAGCGAGAACACCTCGTCGCCATAACTCCCGGTGATGTCGAGGGACTCGGCGGCCTCCACGGTCGCCCGTGAGCGCGCGCACTCCTCGTGCCAGATCCTGAACGCCTCAGCGGGATCGGCGGTTTCCACGTCGAACTCGGCGAACTCGCCCGCGTTCGGCCCGGGCCAGTGCGGCGGCGCCACCTCGTCCTTCAGCACGCGACGGAACCACGAACGCTCCACCTCGGCGAGATGACGCACCAGCCCGAGCAGGGTCAGCTCCGAAGCGGGAACGGCCGCCCGCCTCAACTGTTCGGGCGTGAGCCCGGCGCACTTCATGGCCAGGGTCTCGCGCTGGAACTGGAGGAAGCCGCTCAGCGACGTTCGTTCGTCGCCCGTCTGCGGCGGAAAAGTTCTCTTGTCGTCGTGCATCGCGTCATCATGCCAACTACTACGGCCAGGCGCTCGATGATTTCGCCGGGCCCTGCGGCAGGGCCCGGCGGGGTGCTCAGCCGGCGTCCCGACCCTTGAGGATCTCCTCGATCCGGGCCAGCTCCTCGTCGGCGAACTCCAGGTTGCGGACCGCCTCGACGCTGTTCTCCAACTGGGCGACGCTGCTGGCTCCGACCACGGCGGAGGTGACTCGGCCGCCTCGCAGCACCCACGCGAGCGCCATCTGTGCGAGGGACTGCCCACGCGCGGACGCCACCTCGTCGAGTGCCCGCAGTCGCTCCAGCAGTTCCGGAGTGACCGAATCGGGCGTCAGGAAGGGGCTGTCGCCCGCCGCGCGCGAGCCCTCCGGGATGCCGCGCAGATAGCGGTCGGAGAGGATGCCCTGCTCCAGCGGCGAGTAGGCGATCGAGCCGGTGCCCAGCTCGTCCAGGGCCGTGAGCAGACCGTCCTCCGCCCGGCGGTCCAGCATCGAGTAGCGCGGCTGGTGGATGAGGAGCGGGGTACCCAGCTCCTTGAGGATCCGGGCGGCCTCCCGGGTCTGCTCGGGCGCGTAGTTGGAGATGCCGGCGTAGAGCGCCTTGCCCTGCCGTACCGCCGAGTCGAGCGCCCCCATCGTCTCTTCGAGCGGGGTGTCGGGGTCGGGACGGTGCGAGTAGAAGATGTCGACGTATTCGAGCCCGAGCCTGGAGAGGCTCCGGTCCAGGGACGAGAGCAAGGTCTTCCTGGACCCCCATTCCCCGTACGGGCCGTCGCCCATCAGATAGCCCGCCTTGGTCGAGATGACGAGCTCGTCCCGCAGCCGGGCGAAGTCGGTCCTCAGCGCGCGCCCCATCGCGGTCTCGGCGGCGCCGGGCGGCGGTCCGTAGTTGTTGGCGAGGTCGAAGTGGGTGATGCCGAGATCGAAGGCCCGGCGCAGGATCCGCCCCTGGGTCTCCGGCGTCCGGTCGTCGCCGAAGTTGTGCCACAGGCCGAGGGAGAGCGCGGGCAGCAGCAGCCCGCTGCGTCCGGTACGCCGGTAGGGCATGGTGCGGTAGCGGTCGGCGGACGGGAGGTACATACGGGCTCCACGGAAGAGGGGCGGGTTCGGTGCGCGGAGTCCAGGTTCGCCGACCACGATCCAGCAGTCCAACAGGAGATTCTGCTGGGATTCAGCGACTACATTGCTCAATCATGGAACTGCGTCAGCTGGAGCACTTCGTCGCCGTCGCGGAGGAACAGCACTTCACCCGTGCCGCCGAGCGCCTCGCCGTGTCGCAGTCGGGTCTGTCCGCCTCCGTCCGGGCTCTGGAGCAGGAGCTCCGGACCCCGCTCTTCAGCCGCACCACACGCAGCGTGCGGCTGACCGAGGCGGGCCGTGCCCTGCTGGTGGAGGCCGAACGCACGCTGGCGGGGGCGCGGGCGGCGCGGGACGCCGTCGACGCGGTACGGGGGCTGCTGCGCGGCACGCTGTCGGTGGGCGTCGAGCAGTGCGTGGCCGGGTTGCGTCTCCCGCGTCTGCTGGCGGCCTTTCACCGCAAGCATCCGCTCATGGAGATCCGGCTCCGTCAGGAGGGCACCACGAGCCTGGTGGACGGGGTGGCCGACGGGCGGCTCGATGTCGCGTTCGCCGCGACCGTCAGTTCAGCCGAGTGGCGCGGCGAGCTCCTCCCGCTGGCGCGTGAGCCCATGGTCGTCCTCTGTGCCCCCGGTCACCGGTTCGCGGCGGCGCGCGGCGCCGCGTGGGGTGAGCTGCCCGGTGAGTCCTTCATCGACTTCCATCCGGACTGGGGTCCGCGCCGGGCGGCGGACGCGGCGTTCGCCGAGGCGCGGGTGCGGCGCACGGTCGGGCTGGAGGTCAATGACGTACACAGTCTGCTGGAGCTGGTGCACGAGGGGCTGGGGATCGCGCTGGTGCCGCACCACTTCTCGCGCAAACCCGAAGCCCGCGGGCTGGTGGCGGTGGAACTCGAAGGGCCCCGGCCGCCGTGCTACGAGAGTGTCGTGGTGCTCCCGGCGGCCCGGGCCATGAGCCCGGGCGCACGGGAACTGATGACGCTGCTCAGGAGTGACGCCGACACGTGAGGACGCGCGACGGCCGTCCGTCGGCCCGCTCCGGTTGCGGTTGCCGGCCGTCAGACCCTACGGGCGTGGCGGCCACACCGTCAGGCAGCTGAC
>NZ_JBHVFF010000403.1:0-5887 GCF_042801895.1 Streptomyces sp. NPDC057543
GCTGTGCGAGTGGGCGACCACCGAGGAGGGGCGGTCGGCGCTGAAGGGCGCGCTCGACGCGGTGGTGAGCCAGGTCCGTTCCGTGGACGAGGGGGAGCGGCGGGACGCGCTGCTGGTCCTCGACTCGCTGAAGCGGGGGTACGGGCCGCGCCCGGTCGCCGCTCTGGACGCGGTCACCGAGGCGCTCCGGGCGGCGGGGCTTGTCCGTACTGCGTCCGGGGTGGCGCTGTCGGCGGCCCTGTCGGCTCTGACGGATGCGGAGGAGGGGACGGTGGAGCGGTGGGACCGGTGGCTGGCCCTCGCGGGGGAGCGGCCGGGCCTGCTCGACGCCATCCGGCACGAGTGGCTGGGGCCGCGGCCGGTGCTGCCGATCGCGGCGATCGGCACGGTGGTGGCTGCGCTGCGGGCGCGCGGGTCGGCCGTTGCGGGGCTGGCCGCGGTGGAGCTGGTCGTCCGGGCGGGGGGTAACACCCGGTGGGCGGATCCCTGGCCGGACCAGCTGGCCGCGCTTCGGGACAGCGAGCATCCGGATGTCGCGGAGGCGGCGCTTCTGGCCGATGCCCGCCGGGCCGGTCCGGCGACCGCCGAGTGACGGCGGACCCGCCCCACTCCAAGTGGCAGAGAAGCCCGGGTTCTGATCGACATTGTCGATGAATCATCCCCTCCGGAAAGGCAGAACCATGGCGGGAGACGACCTCGGCAGCCTGCTGGGCAGTTTGCTGGGCGGTGGCGGCCAGGACGGCGCCTCCGGCGGCGCCGGGAACATCCTCGGCGCACTGCTGGGCGCACCGGGCGACGCCCGAAGCGGTACGGGCGGCGGTGGCAACGCGCTCGAAGGCCTGATCGGGATGCTCACCGAGTCCGGCCTCGTCGACCCGGCGCAGTCCTGGGTCGGCACCGGTGAGAACCAGGCCGTCAGCGGCGCCCGGATCGCCGAGGCGCTGCCGGACGAGACCCTGCAGAAGGTCGCCCGGGAGACCGGGGTCTCCACAGAACAGGCAGCCGACGAGATCGCCCGGTCGCTGCCGACGGCGGTCGACAGACTGACCCCGTCGGGAGAGGTCCTCGAGGGGCGCTTGATCGAGGACCTGGTCCGGGAACAGCGGCTCTGGGACCGGGGCGGCCGCACGGCCGTTCACCGCGCAGAAAGAAGTGTTCCCCCGGAACACCCTGCGCGGCCGGAGGGCCTTCACCACCAGGCGGAGCTCTCCGGCCGACGCGCTCTGCCACGTGCACGTCACCGCCCCGTCTCACTGGGAGAGCACCGCGGCCGCCCCTGCCCCCGCCCCTCTAGGCTGATCCCGCAGAAGGATCACGCAGGCGGACAGCAGGCGCGACACGTACGAAGAAGCGAGGAGCACGACGTGGCGGTACGAGCGGTCCGTGGAGCCGTCCAACTGGAGCAGGACGAGGCCGGACACATGGCCGAGCGGGTCAGCGCCCTGCTCACCGCCGTCCTGGAGCGCAACAGTCTCGTCGCGGACGACCTGATCAGTATCTGGTTCACGGCCACTCCCGATCTGCACAGCGACTTCCCGGCCGCCGCGGCGCGCGGGCTCGGTATCGTCGACGTACCACTGATCTGCGCCCAGGAACTGGACATCGTGGGCGCCATGCCCCGCGTGGTACGGATCCTCGCGCACGTCGAGACGTACCTTCCCAAGTCCGAGATCGCGCACGTGTACCTCGGTGCCACCGCCGCCCTCCGCAAGGACATCGCCCAGTGAGAACCGCCCTCGTCATCGGAACGGGCCTCGTCGGCACCTCCGCAGCCCTTGCCCTCGCCGGGCGCGGCATCCATGTCCACCTCGTCGACCACGATCCCGAATCGGCCCGCACCGCGGCGGCGCTCGGCGCCGGTACGGACGAGGCACCCGAGGGCCGCGTCGACCTGGCGATCATCGCCGTGCCGCCCGCCCATGTGGCCTCGGTGCTGGCCACCGCCATGCGGGACGGCGTGGCCCGCGGCTACCTCGACGTCGCCAGTGTCAAGGGCGGCCCGCGCCGCGAGCTGGAGGCCCGCGGCGTCGACCTCACGCCGTACATCGGTACGCACCCCATGGCCGGAAAGGAGCGATCGGGCCCCCTCGCCGCCACCGCGGACCTCTTCGAGGGCCGCCCCTGGGTCCTCACCCCGACCCGTGACACCGACACCGAGGTCCTCAACCTCGCCCTGGAACTGGTCGCGCTCTGCCGCGCCGTACCGGTCGTCATGGACGCCGACGCGCACGACCGGGCCGTCGCCCTGGTCTCCCATACCCCGCAGCTGATCTCGTCGATGGTCGCCGCCCGCCTGGAGGAGGCCGACGAGACCGCCGTCCGCCTCTGCGGTCAGGGCATCAGGGACGTCACCCGGATCGCCGCCTCCGACCCCCGGATGTGGGTGGAGATCCTCTCCGCCAACCCCGGCCCGGTCGCCGACGTGCTGGCCGGGGTCGCCGCCGATCTGGACGAGACGGTACGGGCGCTGCGCGGCCTGCAGTCCGGTGACGACGACAAGCGCCGCGAGGGCACCGAAGGCATCGAGGACGTGCTGCGCCGCGGCAACGCGGGCCGGGTCCGGGTGCCCGGCAAGCACGGGACGGCCCCCGCCTCGTACGAGATCGTGTCCGTGCTCATCAGTGACCGGCCGGGCGAACTGGCCGGGATCTTCGCCGACGCCGGCCGGGCCGGGGTCAACGTCGAGGACGTCCGGATCGAGCACGCCACCGGGCAGCAGGCGGGCCTGGTCCAGCTGATGGTCGAGCCGAGCGCGGCCCCCGAACTGAGCGCGGCGCTGCGCGACCGGGGCTGGTCGCTGCGCCAGTAGGCCCGGGGCGGCGGGCCCGGAGGCGGTTGTCCACAGGGGTGCAGAGGACCGCTCCGACACTCGGTAACCTTGTGCGGGGCGGGTTCGCGCGCCCCCGTCCCGCCCACCCCGTGTACCAGGAAGGTGTCCACCACCGTGGAAACCGCAAGCGCCGCCGCCCGGACGGCCCCGGCCGCAGTGATCGTCGCCATCGACGGGCCCTCCGGCACCGGCAAGTCGAGCACGTCCAAGGCCGTCGCCGCCCAGCTCGGCCTGAGCTACCTGGACACCGGTGCCCAGTACCGGGCGATCACCTGGTGGATGCTGAACAACGGCATCGACGTGCAGGACGCGATGGAGGTGGCGACCGCCGCCGCGAAGCCGGTCATCGTCTCCGGTACGGACCCGGCCGCCCCGACGATCACGGTCGACGGCGAGGACGCCTCGGGCCCGATCCGCACCCAGGAGGTCACCTCCAAGGTCAGCGCCGTCAGCGCGGTCCCCGAGGTGCGCAGCCGCATCACCGAGCTGCAGCGCACCATCGCCGCCGCGGCCGACCGGGGCATAGTGGTCGAGGGCCGCGACATCGGCACCACGGTGCTGCCCGACGCCGACCTGAAGATCTTCCTCACCGCATCGCCGGAGGCGCGTGCCGCCCGCCGCAGCGGGGAGGTCAAGGGCTCCGACGTCGCCACCACCAAGGAGGCGCTGATCAAGCGGGACGCGGCCGACTCCGGCCGCAAGACCTCCCCGCTGGCCAAGGCGGACGATGCCGTCGAGGTGGACACCACCGAGCTGACCCTCCAGCAGGTCATCGAGTGCGTCGTCACCCTCGTCGAGGAGAAGCGGGCAGTGAAGTGACCCGTGCCACGGGTTCACCCTCGCTGCGCGGGGCGGCGGTCGGGCGCGGGATAGGGATCGGCCTGATGTACGGGCTGTGGAAGCCCCGCGTCCTCGGTGCGTGGCGGGTTCCCGCCTCCGGACCCGTCATACTCGCGGTGAACCACTCCCACAACATCGACGGTCCGATGCTGATGGGCACCGCGCCCCGGCCCGTCCACTTCCTGATCAAGAAAGAGGCGTTCGTCGGCCCGCTCGACCCGTTCCTGCGCGGAATCGGGCAGCTGAAGGTGGACCGTACGACCGCCGACCGCACCGCCATCACGGACGCCCTCGGCGTGCTGGAGAACGGCGGGGTGCTCGGGATCTTCCCCGAGGGCACCAGGGGCGAGGGCGACTTCGCCTCCCTGCGGGCCGGGCTCGCGTATTTCGCCGTACGCAGCGGGGCGCCGATCGTGCCCGTGGCCGTGCTGGGAAGCACCGAGCGTCGCGGACGGCTGGTATCGGCACTGCCGCCGTTGCGCAGCCGGGTCGATGTCGTCTTCGGTGATGCCTTCGAGGCGCAGGAGGGGGCGCGCAGCGCGGGCGGCGGCGGGCGGCGGACGCGGAAGGCGCTGGACGAGGCGACGGTGCGGATCCAGGCGCGGCTGACCGCCCATCTGGACGACGCCAGGCGTTTCACCGGGCGTAGGTAAGACTTGAGTAGTGGGCCGCGTGGTCGTGGCCCATCGATGATGACGCAAAGAGGAACGGACTTCATGAACGACCAGATTCACTCCGACGGCTCGGACCACGAGCACGGAGCGCTTGGCGACGCCGAGTACGCGGAGTTCATGGAGCTCGCCGCGGAGGAGGGTTTCGATGCCGAAGAGGTCGAGGGCGCGATCGGTGAGGCCGGTCACGGACCGCTTCCCGTGCTCGCCGTCGTCGGCCGCCCCAACGTCGGCAAGTCGACGCTGGTGAACCGGATCATCGGCCGCCGTGAGGCGGTCGTCGAGGACAAGCCCGGCGTCACCCGCGACCGCGTCACCTACGAGGCCGAATGGGCGGGCCGCCGCTTCAAGGTCGTCGACACCGGCGGCTGGGAGCAGGACGTGCTGGGCATCGACGCCTCCGTCGCCGCCCAGGCCGAGTACGCCATCGAGGCGGCGGACGCGGTCGTCTTCGTGGTCGACTCCACGGTCGGCGCGACCGACACCGACGAGGCCGTCGTCAAGCTGCTGCGCCGGGCCGGCAAGCCCGTCGTGCTGTGCGCCAACAAGGTCGACGGGCAGAGCGGCGAGGCGGACGCCACCGCGCTCTGGTCGCTGGGCCTCGGCGAGCCGCACCCGGTCTCCTCGCTGCACGGCCGCGGCACGGGAGACCTGCTCGACGCCGTTCTCGAAGCTCTGCCCGAGGCCCCGGCGCAGCGCTTCGGCACCGCCATCGGCGGACCGCGCCGGATCGCCCTCATCGGCCGTCCGAACGTCGGCAAGTCCTCGCTGCTGAACAAGGTGGCGAACGAGGACCGCGTCGTCGTCAACGAGCTCGCGGGCACCACCCGTGACCCGGTCGACGAGCTGATCGAGCTCGGCGGCATCACCTGGAAGTTCATCGACACGGCCGGTATCCGCCGCCGCGTCCACCTCCAGGAGGGCGCGGACTACTACGCCTCGCTGCGTACCGCCGCAGCCGTGGAGAAGGCCGAGGTCGCCGTCATCCTGATCGACGCCGGCGAGTCCATCAGCGTTCAGGACCAGCGCATCATCACCATGGCCGTGGAGGCCGGGCGTGCCCTGGTGATCGCGTACAACAAGTGGGACACCCTCGACGAGGAGCGCCGCTACTACCTGGAGCGCGAGATCGAGACGGAGCTCGCGCAGATCGCGTGGGCCCCGCGGGTCAACGTCTCCGCCGTCACCGGCAGGCACATGGAGAAGCTGGTCCCGGCGATCCAGACCGCGCTCGCCGGCTGGGAGACCCGCGTCCCCACCGGCCGACTGAACGCCTTCCTCGGTGAGGTCGTCGCCTCGCACCCGCACCCCGTCCGTGGCGGCAAGCAGCCCCGGATCCTCTTCGGTACCCAGGCGGGCACCAAGCCGCCGCGCTTCGTGCTGTTCTCCTCGGGCTTCCTGGAGCACGGCTACCGACGCTTCGTCGAGCGCCGGCTGCGCGAGGAATTCGGCTTCGAGGGCACCCCGATCCACATCTCGGTGCGGGTCCGCGAGAAGCGTGGCCGCAACAAGTAGCACGCAGGCCCCATGACGGAGCCCCGGACCG
>NZ_JBHVFF010000404.1:0-5878 GCF_042801895.1 Streptomyces sp. NPDC057543
GCGCACCGGCGTTCCGTGTCCGTACGCCGCACGCCCCCTCACTCCTCCCGCCCCCGCACGCGCCTTCTTGCGCGGGGGCCGGAGGGGTAGGGTCGCCGGTACGCCCAGCACGGGGGACGGCCATGGGGGACGCAATGGACGTACGGGTGGCGACCATCGCCAGTCTCACGCCGCTCGAGGAACTCGAGGGTGATCCGTTCCTCGTGGACACCCGCAGCCAGCACGACATGTGCGCCCGCTGGGCCGCCGACAAGGGATACGTCGTCACCCGGCAGCTGCGTTTCTACGGACTGCGCCCCGACCACCACGCCCTGTGGACGGACGTCGAGAGCGGCGAAGTCGAGGCGTTCGTCGCCGCCAACGACCGGGTGCTGGCGCGGGCCCTCACCTCGGTGCCGGAGTTCGCCGCGGAGTGCGAGCGGCGCGGCGTACGGCTGGAGATCGCGGGACTCGACGAGCCGTCGTACAGCGCCCGCACGAAGGCGAGCGTGCACCGCAGGCTCTCCATGCCGACCGCCGGATACGACGGCTGCTGACCGTCCCCCCCGGCCGCTGTCGCCGACGGTCCGCGGCCCCGCTGTGAAAAACTGGGGGGTCAGGGCCCGGAACGGCGGGGTCCGAACGTGAGGTGGTAACGGCGTGGGTGACGGGCGATGGCGAACAGCCGGCAACGCCCTGATGCGGGTGATTGTGGTCTGGGCGGTCTCGACGCTCACGATGCTGGCACTCGCCGGGATTCTGCCGGACTTCCAGCTCCAGTCGGAGAACGGCGACAGCATCACCAAGATCGCGTTCACCGCGGCCTGGGGCGCCGGAGCGTTCGGTCTGCTCTCCGCGCTGGTCTGGCCGGTCCTGGTACGGGCGCTGCTCATCGTGCCCGCACTCGTCCTCGGGATGCTCGTCTTCTTTCTGAACGGTTCGCTGCTGCTGCTCGCCCTGCGGCTCATACCGGACGGGCGCGGCGCCGCCAACCCGGAGACCGCGGTCGTCGTCGCGGCCGTGATGTCCGCCGTCGCCTCCGCGACCTCCACGGCGCTCGCCGTCCGCGACGACAACGCCTACCGGCGCCGTCTCTCCCGGCTGGCCGACCGCCGCAGACGGCGCAGCGGTGCCGACAGCGGGCGCAGCGGACCGCCCGGCACCGTGTTCATCCAGCTCGACGGCGTCGGCCACGACGTGCTCGTCAGCGCCGCCGGCTCCGGCCTGATGCCGACCGTCGCGCACTGGCTCGCGGACGAGAAGGGCCATCGGCTCACCCCCTGGCGCACCGACTGGTCCAGCCAGACCGGCGCCAGCCAGCTCGGCATCCTGCACGGCAGCAATCACGACATCCCCGCCTTCCGCTGGTACGAGAAGGAGACCGGCGACGTCATGGTCTCCAGCCGCCCCGCGAGCGCCCTCGAAATCCAGCGCCGGGCCATCGCCCGCACCCATGACGGGGGGCTGCTCACGGTCGACGGCGCCAGCCGCGGCAATCTCTTCAGCGGCGGCGCCGATCAGCTGGCGCTCGTCCTGTCCATGGCGGCCCGGCTCGGCAAGGGCCGCCGTTCCAGGTCCGGGTATTTCGCCTACTTCTCCGATCCGGCCAACGCCGTACGCACCGCGCTGTCGTTCGTCGCCGAGGTCTGCCGCGAGATCGGCCAGTCGACCCGGGCGCGGATACGGAAGGACACGCCCCGGATCAAACGCGGTGGGTTCTATCCCTTCATCCGGGCCTTCGCGACCGTTGTCGAACGTGATGTGGTGGTCGCCGCCGTCATGGGGGACATGTTCGCCGGACGCACCGCCGTCTACGCCGACCTGGTCGCGTACGACGAGGTGGCGCACCACTCCGGACCGCACAGCCGCGACGCGGAGAAGGTGCTCGCGCGCCTCGACCGCTCGCTAGCCCTGATCGAGAAGGTCGCCGAACACACCCCGCGCACCTACCGGATCGTGCTGCTCTCCGACCACGGACAGAGCCCCGGGGAGACGTTCGCGGGGGCGTACGGGCTGACGCTCAAGGACCTGGTGCGGGCCGGCTGCGGGCTGCCCGTGCCCCGTCGGGCGCAGCACACCCGCAGCGGTTCGGAGGCACGTGACGCGGTACGGATCGCCCTGCACCGTCGGCCGGTCGAGGAGGACGAGGCGGAACACCGCGCGAAGCCGTCCGACCCGGTCGTCCTCGCCTCCGGCAACCTCGGCCTGATCTCCTTCCCGGACATCGAGGGACGCGCCTCGCGCGAACAGCTCGACCGGAGCC
Source organism: Streptomyces sp. NPDC057543 (assembly GCF_042801895.1). Taxonomy (NCBI): domain Bacteria; kingdom Bacillati; phylum Actinomycetota; class Actinomycetes; order Kitasatosporales; family Streptomycetaceae; genus Streptomyces; species Streptomyces sp. NPDC057543. The sequence goes on from NZ_JBHVFF010000404.1 coordinate 2,243, forward strand.
GTCCCGCGCTGCTCGGTACCCTCGCCAACCACCCCGGCATCGGCTTTCTACTGGTCCGCAGCGAACGGTACGGATCGGTGGTCCTGGGCCGCGGGGGCATCGAGGTTCCGCTGTCGGAACTGCAGGACGGGCAGGGGCCGCTGGCGTCCTTCGGCCCGGGCGCGGCGGCCGCGGTGCGCCGCACGGACACCTTCCCGCACGTCGCCGACATCATGGTGAACTCGATGTACGACGAGGACACGGGCGGTGTGCACGCCTTCGAGGAGCAGATCGGCTCGCACGGCGGTCTGGGCGGCGAGCAGTCCCGGCCGTTCCTGCTGTGGCCGGCGGAACTGTCGGCGCCGGTGGCGAAGGGCACGGAACTGGTGGGGGCCGAGCGGGTGCACGGGGTGCTGCGGCGGTGGCTGCGGGAGTGCTCGGGGCCGCAGATCCCACTGGCGGCGCCCGGCGCGGTGGGTGGTGCCGACGAGACGGACGGAACGGTTCAGGCGGCCGGCTGAGGGCCGTCGTCCCTGCTGGGAGGGCGTTGTCAGTGGTGGGCGGCAGGATGGGGGACATGACGAACCCAGCTGTTGTGCTCGCCGATACCGCCGCCTACGCCGCCGCGGTCGAAGAAGCGTCGCAGGCCGCCGCCGCGTACTACGCCACCGGCGAGAGCACGCTCGACGACGATGCGTACGACCGGCTGGTGCGGGGGATCGCCGCATACGAGCAGAAGCACCCGCAGGAGGTGCTGGAGACGTCCCCGACCGGCAAGGTGGCGGGCGGGGCCGCGAGCGGCGACGTGCCGCACACAGTGCCGATGCTGTCCCTGGACAACGTCTTCTCGGCCGAGCAGTTCGCCACCTGGACGGCGTCGCTGGAGCGCCGGATCGGCAGGCCCGTCGCGGCGTGGAGCGTGGAGCCGAAGCTCGACGGACTGGCCGTCGCCGCCCGCTACCGGGCGGGCCGTCTGGAGCGGCTGATCACCCGGGGCGACGGCACCGCCGGCGAGGACGTCTCGCACGCGATCGGCACCGTGGCCGGCCTCCCCGAGCAGCTCACCGAGCCGGTGACGATCGAGGTGCGCGGCGAGATCCTCATGACGAACGAGCAGTTCGAGCAGGCCAACACCGTGCGCACCGAGCACGGCGGCGCCCCCTTCGCCAACCCGAGGAACGGCGCGGCGGGCACACTCCGGGCCAAGGACCGCGCGTACACGGTGGAGATGACGTTCTTCGCCTACGGTGCCCTGCCGCTCCCCGGCAGCGGCGAGCTGACCGACACCCTCGCCGAACTCCCGCACAGCGAGGTCCTGGAGTACGTCGCCGGGCTCGGCGTGCACACCGCGGCGGACACGGACGTGGCACCGCGCACCGCCACCACCGTCGAGGAGGTGCAGAGCCGGGTCGAGGACATAGCGGCGCTGCGTGCCTCGTTGCCGTTCGGCATCGACGGCATCGTGATCAAGGCCGACCTCGCGGCCGACCAGCGCGAGGCCGGTTCCGGGACCAGGGCGCCGCGCTGGGCCATCGCCTACAAGCTCCCCGCCGTGGAGAAGGTCACCCGGCTCCTCGACGTCGAGTGGAACGTCGGCAGGACCGGCATCATCGCGCCGCGCGCCGTGCTCGAACCGGTCGAGATCGACGGCTCGACCGTCAGCTACGCCACACTGCACAACCCGGCCGACATCACCCGCCGCGATCTGCGCCTGGGAGACCGGGTGATGGTCTACAAGGCGGGCGACATCATCCCCCGTATCGAGGCGCCCGTCGCCCATCTGCGGACCGGTGAGGAGCAGCCTGTCGTCTTCCCCGAGGCGTGCCCCCAGTGCGGCTCCGAGATCGATACCAGCGAGCAGCGCTGGCGCTGTGTCCGGGGCCGCGACTGCCGTCTCGTCGCCTCCATCTCGTACGCGGCGGGCCGCGACCAGCTCGACATCGAGGGCCTCGGCGCCACCCGGGTCGTCCAGCTCGTCGACGCCGGTCTGGTGGCCGACTTCGCCGACCTCTTCACCCTCGACCGGGAACAGCTGCTCGGCCTGGAGCGCATGGGCGAGACCAGCACCGACAACCTCCTCGCCGCCATCGAAACGGCACGGACCCAGCCGCTCTCCCGGGTCTTCTGCGCGCTGGGGGTACGCGGCACCGGGCGCTCCATGTCACGCCGTATCGCCCGGTACTTCGCGGACATGGACCGGATCAGGGCGGCCGACGCCGAGGCGCTCCAGCGGGTCGACGGGATCGGCAAGGAGAAGGCGGCGGGCGTCGTCGCGGAGCTGGTGGAGCTGGCCCCGCTGATCGAGAAACTGATGGCCGCCGGGGTCAACATGACGGAGCCCGGCGCGACGCCGCCGCCCGCACCCGGCGAGGAAGGCACGGAGGCGGCTGCCGCCACGGACGGAGAGGGGGCCGCCGGGCTGCCGCTGGACGGGATGACCGTGGTGGTGACGGGCGCGATGACCGGCGTACTGGAGAGGCTCTCCCGGAATCAGATGAACGAACTGATCGAGCGGGCCGGCGGGAAGTCCTCGTCCAGCGTCTCCAAGCGCACCACACTCCTGGTCGCCGGGGAGAAGGCCGGATCCAAGCGCACCAAGGCGGAGGACCTCGGCATCCGGATCGCCGCACCGGACGAGTTCGCCGAACTGATCGCCGGATACCTGCCGTCGGAGGTCTGAGGCAATACCCGGATACCTGCCGTCGGAGGTCGGAGGTAATACGGAGACCTCGCAACGCCCGAGCCCTTGGATTTTGCCTGGGAGTGGCTTTCTTTGCCTCCCTATTGCATAGTGAGGGCTCGGCCATGCCTCGCTATCAGCGGGTCCATGGATAGCTGAACGGCCACGGTGGCGAGCAGGGGGAGGAGGGGCGGATGCATTCGTCGCACGACGGACAGCGGCTCGGCCGGTCCGTCCGCCGGGAGTACCGCGGCCTCACCCGCGGTCTCGCCCTCGACCTGGGTAGTTCGCGGACCCGTGCCTGGATGCCGGGACACGGTGTCATCGCCGACACCGAGGCGTGCGGCGACTTCGGCGCCGAGCCGGGGCACGGCCGCCCGGTCCGGCGGGGACGCATCGTCGACCCCGTGTCCTGCAGCCGGATGCTCGGCCGTATCGCCGATACGGCCCTGGGCGCGGACCGCACCGACACCGTGATCGTCCTCAGCCACCCCGTCCTCGCCGGGTCCGAGCACCGCGCCGCGGCAAAGGAACTGATCGCCGCGCTCGGGCCGGTGAGGGTCATCGCCCTGGACAGCGCGCGGGCCGCCGCCGCGTGCGCCGGACCGCAGGACGGCGGCCCACTGCTCGTCGTCGACATCGGCGCCGAGCTGACCGAGGCGACGCTCCTCGTCGACGGACTGGTCCGTGACGCGCGCCAGGCCGAGACGGGAGTGAGCGACCTCGACCCCTCCGCGCCTCCCACCGCGGTCGTCCGTACCGTCCTGGACATGGTGACGGAGATGTGGAAGCAGGACCGGCACGGCGCCGTCCTGGGAGCCCTGCGCAAGGGCCCGCTGCTCGCCGGGGGCGGCGCCGCCCGCCCCGACATCACCGACCGGATAGCGGCCCGCCTCGGTGTTCCGGTACGTCTCGCGGACGACCCGGCGACCACGGTCGTACGCGGCGCCGGGCTGATCCTCAGCTCGGTGCTCCGC
>NZ_JBHVFF010000405.1:0-5870 GCF_042801895.1 Streptomyces sp. NPDC057543
TTTCCATGGAAGATCTCAATTTGGATCTCGGACCGCTCGGAACTCTGCTGCCACCACCCGAATGATCCCAGGGAGCACGGCATGGGCATCGGAAAAAAGACCAAGAATATCGGAACAATAGCAAAGGGGAAAACCAAGGAAACGGCCGGGAAGGCCGTGGGCAATGAAAGTCTGGAGGGAAAGGGGAAGGCCCAGAAGACGAAGGGACAGGTGAAGCAGGTAGTTGAGAAGGGCAAGGACGTCTTCAAGCACTGAAGAATGGACATGCCGAGGCATTGACAGCCACGACGCCGACCCGCCGCACTCGGGGCAACGGCGGGCGCGCGTCCGGTGCGCCCGGTGCCGACTCGCCCGCCCTCGGGAGGACATTGCTGCGTTGGGATCAGCCATGGCGCCCCCTGCAACCGTCCGGTGAGTGACGACACGGCCGTCTCCCCCACGAACCCGAAGTTGCGCTCCGGTAGTCATCGTGGCATGTCCGCGACCCTGGCTCACGGAGAGAGGCCGTCAGTGGGTGATCGCAGTGATCACAGGAAGGGAGGAGTGCCGACCGCGCAGCTCGCTGCAACCAGGCCCGCACCGCGCTCGTCCGGCCTGAGAAGGTCCGCGACCAGTCCGGTGACCATACGGTGCCAGAGGCTGGAGCGGCGCAGCATCGCGTGGTCCCCGTGGCGGATCAGCATGATGCCGGCGCGGGACTGTACGGCGCGCGCCCGGTGGAAGTCGAGGGAGGCGTCGGCGCTGGTCACCGTGTCGCAGTCGCCGTGCAGTACGACAGACCGCAGAGCTGCTTGGCGCCGGTGAAGGTGCGCAGGCGGGTTTCCTCGATCTCGCCGTACGGGGAGTAGCCGATGTCCTGGACGTAGTCGGTCATGCCGTCGGTGCCGGTGAGCATGCCAAGGCCGTTGTAGCTATTGGCCACAGTCTCGGCGGGCAGGCCGGCCACCCCAGGCATCGAGGTGGACTGGACGGTCCCGTCGGATGTTGTAGGTGGTGGAGGTGGTGAACGTCTGCGGCGCGCCAGCAGTGACCAGGGGGTCGGTGGCGGCGATGACAAGTCTTGGTGCCCTTGGGGCGGCCGAGCCCGTCGTAGGCGGTGACGACCTGAGAGTAGATCTTGCCGGTGGTGCCTCCGACGTAGCGGATCGAGGCGGTCGGCTGCCCCTTGGCCAGGGAGTCGTAGGTGGACTTGGTCAGCTGGTGGGCGTTGTCCTTCCCCCCCAGGTGCCGGTCTTGCGGCCGAGCTCGTCGTAGTCGGTGATCAGACTGCGGGAGATGCCATTGAGGGTGGTAGTGACCGTCAGCGGTTGGTCGACGTCGTTGTATGTGGTGTCGATTCGGCCGTTGTCGGGGTCGGTGGAGGTGGTCTTGCGACCGCGCAGGTCGTAGCCGTACGTCCAGACCGCCCTGTCCGGTCATCTTCTTCAGCTGGCCACCGGGGGCGTACTCGTACAGGGCGCGGGTGTAGTCGCTGCCGGTCGGGACGGGGCCGCCGTATTCACGGCGCTCGGTGATCCGGCCGCGGCATCGACGATCGTCACGGTGCCGGCCCTGCCTTCTCGGAACCCCTACGCACATGGGCTATGCACGAGCTTCGTGGCTACAACGGCCCTCTGGAAGAACTGCCTTCCTACCGAACGATCGCAGCACCACTGCAGGTGGACGCGCGATCCGCGTTCTGGGAAGCACGGGGCGAAACAATTAGCGCGCTGGACCTACCGGAGGTCGCCCGGAACCTCGTCACTGAGGAACTGCCCATCAGGTTCAGCGTCAGCAAGATACAAACCCTTGTTGCCGAGCAGGATCCTCACGAGCCCCTGAAGCTCAGCCTGCCGGGCGCTGCTGAGCTCGCCCGGATGATGACCTACGAGCAGCAGCACCGCGGCGTTGTGGTGGAAACCGTGTACTGGGCAGCCCACGTGTCAGCCCTCCACGACGTTCTTGAACAGATGCGCAATCGAATGCTGGAGTTCGTCGCAGAACTGCGTTCAGCCATGGCACCTGGAAAGCAAGAACCAACTGTCGAACAGGTGCATCGAGCCGCACAGAATATCCACATCACCGTCGGTGATCACTCCCCGGTCACCCTCACTGCACCCTTGTCCTATGAGCGCCAGAGCGCCACAGTAGGCATCCCCTCCATCCCCCGATACCGATGGTGGCCGAGACGGTGGTCATGGCGGCGCCCTATACCCAGCGCATCCCGATCGCCGACAGCTGCTCCACCCGCGCTGGCTTCAACGACGCTGCCCGTGAGCGCTGATTGCCCACCCACGATCCCAGCTTGATCTCTCGCTGCTCCTGGCCCTCACCGTTGCCCTGGTCGATAGTGACCGTCACCATGGGTTTCCTAGATGATCGATTCCAAGGGGTAGGTCCTGTGGCGATCAGTTCGCCCCATGGTGAGTGGGGAGTAGCCGGGTGGTGGCGATGTTGAGGCGCATGCCGGAGGGAATACGGCCGTCGGTGTCCAGCAGGGCTGGGGCAGCGGCGAGGAACTCGGCGCGCAGGCTCGCGGTCTGCTCCGGGTCGAGCACCCCCATGTCGTAGAAGGCTTCGGTGGTGGAGTCCCAGACCTGTTCCGGGGTGCCGCCCATGTCGATGACGACGGTGTCCCAGCTCACCGGCGCGAATCCGGCTGGGCCGAACAATTCGTCCAGGCCCTCCCGGCTGCGGGCCCTGCCGTCGCCGAGCCGCGGCATGGACCGCTCCGGCGATGCCGCCTTGAAGTAGGGGCGGGCAAGGGTCAGGAACAGGCTCATAGCCTGGCCGTCGACGGCCCCGCCCCCGACGGCGACGGCGAGCCGGCCGCCGGGCGCCAGCACCCGAGCCGCCTCGGCGGCTATCCGGTCCACGTCGTGCATCAGCATCAGCGCCATGTGCGACACCACGGCGTCGAAGGAGTTGTCGGCGAAGGGCAGTTCCTGGGCCCGCCCTTGCCGCAGGTCCGCACATGTGAGGGCGGGACGCATCCGGGCCAGCGCCAGCTCCTGGTCCGCCAGGTCGATGCCCGCCAGCTCCTCGGCACCGGCTGCGGCCAGCACCTCCAGCAGCGCGCCGTCCGCGCAGCCCAGGTCAAGCACCCGGCGGGCTCCGGCGACCTCGGCGGCCAGGACCTGGTAACTGGTGCGGCCGTCGGCGAGCGGGGCCCGCTCCGTGTTGACCGACTGGCGTCCGGGTCCGTTGTTGTGGAAGTCGCGCAGGAACATCTCGGCGGCGTCGGAACTGGAGCTGCGGGACGAGGGAGTTGTGGTCATTTCCCGGACCCTACAAGGCAGTCGCCGGACGCGCCCCTCCTTTGAACGGCGGTGTTGGCCATTGCTGCTGTTACGGCACCGGGCTCAGGGATAGGGCCCGGAGCAGGCCGGGGTGCTGGGCGACGCCGCCAGCAGTAGACGTCGGAGCAAGAACCTTTGGTCGCGCTACCGCCCACAGCGGTTGTTGCCCACCGGCAGGAACAGCTCCAGTCGCACTCCATCTCCGGCAAATTCCGCCGACCTGCCAGGGCGGCTGCGCGGACAACGCGAGGGAGTCCAAGATCAGTGTGTGAAGACAGACTTGGACTCCCTCGCGACCGCACTCTACGTGAAGACGGACGACCTGCTGCAGGGTTCGCCGCAGCTCGCCCCGTGGCGGCCGGCGGTCGGCATAGCGCCACAGCACAGCGACGCCGAACTGGTGACGCTGTCAATGATGCAGGCCATGCTCGGCTACACCTCCGAGGCCCGGTGGCTCCGGCATGCCCGGGCCCACCTGCGACACCTGTTCCCGTACCTGCCGAAGCAGCCCGGCTACAACAAGAGACTGCGCCAGGCTGCGGAGCTCATCCGACAGGTCACGCGTGCGTTGACACCGCGTTGTGGACCGACGACGTGTGGGTGGTGGACTCCACGCCGGTCGAGTGCGGCCGTTCCAGGGAGACCGTCAAGCGCTCCGACTTGGCCGGATGGGCGCAGTACGGCTACTGCGCCAGCAACTGGTGCGGGGTGTTGGAGGGGTCGTCGGCGAATGCCGTGATGCGCAGGGCCACGGTGTGCGCCTGGGCGAGAACGGCGCGCTGGAGGATGCGTTCGCCCCAGTGCTCGGGTGACCCGACGGGGGTGGAGACGAGGGAGATGAGGTCTGCCGGAACGGTGCCCGCGGTGAGCAGGCCACGGTGCTGGGCCTCCCAGAGCACGGTGATCGGGTCGACGGGATCGCCGCGGTGCACCAGCGCGGTTACGCACTGAAACAGGGCGCCGTGCAACGGATGGGCGAAGTCGCCGGACTGCAGCCACCGCATCGCTGTCAGCCTGGTCGGGTGCGCGGTCGCCGTCGCCAGGAACAAGCGCTCCTCCTCCAGGACTTCCTCACCGGTGCCCCGTGGCGGGGGTGCGGGCATAGGGGTGCGTGGCAGGGATCCGGGGTGCGGCGCGAACTGTCCGGCGAGCTCATCCACATAGCAGGTCAGGATGTCGGCCTGTGCGAGGGTCGCGGTGGCAGGGTTCGGCAGGGTGATGTCGGTCGATGTTCGGGCGAGTTGCTCGGCCTGCGCCTTCAAAGTGCGGCGGGCGTGATCGGCCCTGATCATGAGCGCGTACGCGCCGACGTGCTTGGGCCAGCGGCTGACCTGGACGAGCGAGTGCAGGTAGGACACGGTGAGGCCGGGAGCCTCGGGCCGGGCCCGCTCCAGAACCGAGTTCAGCCAGACCGGGTCCTTTATGTGCCGCTCCGGGTCGGGCGCTGGCACGGCGCGCATGGCGGCGAACAGCGCGGCATGGGCACGGTCGTCGAAATGGTCGGGCTTCAGCGGGCCGGTGTCCGCCAGGAGCCTCGGGTCGAGGAGCAGTGAGCCGAGCAGGGCCTGCTCCACGTAGTGCACCGGCGGCGGCACCGGCACATCACCGATGCCGAAGTCCTCATCCAGCAACGGGTTGTTGGCCATCAGGCCGCCAGGGCGAAGTCGTTGGGGCTGACCGTCTTGCCGAGGTACGGCGCCAGCAAATGGGCCGCGAGCCTGGGGGGTACAGCGTTCCCGATCTGGGAGAACATCTGGCCCTTGTTGCCGGCCCACGGATAGCCGGCGGGAAACGTCTGCAGAACACCCGCCTCCTGGGCCGTGATCCGGATCGGCTCCGGCGCCGCGCCTTGTCTGCCCAGCCCCTGCTCTGGTTCTGCGACCCAGACACATTCGTTGGCGCGGTGACCGAAGAACAGCGTCCCCGCCGGCTCGGACTGCGGTCGGACGGTGGCGTTGGCCTGGTTGTTGCTCCGCAGTGACCAGGACCAGCGGTGGGTTTGCGCCGTGAACGCGGGGGCGGTCCCATTGGTTGGGCGGTCCTCGTGGGTGCCGTTGCCATAACCTCTGCGCCGAGCCTTGAGGGCGACGCCCGGGTCGGCAGGGGGCTGCTTCCAGGTGCCGCGGTCGCGGGCATTGGACAGGGATTTGCGGGAGCCGGAGGGGAAAGGTTCTGGGCCTCCACCGGGTCCGCCGCCTGCGCACACCGTCGGCACGGGACGGTCGGTGGCCCCCCAGCCGAGGGCCTCGGCCATGGACACCCATCGGTCGCGTCCCGGGCCGAAGAGCGTCTCCGGCTCGGCCGTTCGCGCGTGCGTGGGCGGTAGAACCGGGCGGTGCTGGGGGCGAGGAGGACGGGTTCTTCGAGGGGATGCAGCCAGACGGCGGGCAGGGCGGTGTAGGCGATGGTGGCGGGGAGGGTGACCTCGTTGCCGTCGGTGTCGGTGACGAAGCCGTCGATCTCGTACTCGGGGCCAGCGGGGAGGTCCAGAAGTTCAATCTGGTCGGCGGTGAGGCGCAGGGTGACCCGGTTGGTAGTGGTGGCCTCGTAGCCGTCGACGGTGGCGCCCTCGGGGTCGATACCGGTGACGGT
>NZ_JBHVFF010000406.1:0-5793 GCF_042801895.1 Streptomyces sp. NPDC057543
GCCCAGGCGGGTGCCGGGCAGCCGCTAGGTCATCCGTTCTTTGAGATGCCCAGCGGGAAGGTGGGGGTACCGACGTTGTCCAGCGTGGTGGTGTTCGCCCTCACGTACGTGTCCAGGTACGGCGAGCGGTCACCCTGGGTCGGCGAGTCGAACCGCGGGTCCTGCACCTCGAGGGCGAGCCGGGCGTCGGAGACCGTGATCGTCTCACCCGAGGGAACGCTCCGCCAGCCGTTCGAGGTGATGGTTCCGATCTGGACCCCCAGCTGGTGCCCTTGCTCGAAGGACCAGTCCGTCGCCTTCAGCGCGAAGGAGGTTGATCCGCTGCTTTCCAGCAGTGCGACGTTCTCGTCGAACATCGTCGCCTTGCCGTCCGGAGCGACGTCCCACAGCCGTGCCCAGACGTTGCCCCGCCCCCTGGTCTTCAGCGTGATCTCCGGGCTGCCCGTGATCCGCACCTGCTCAGCGGCGGGCGTGGACCAGGTCCAGTAACTGTTGGCGGGTGCGTCGGTGCTGAGCGCACTCGTCCGGTCAGTCGTCAGCGAACCGGCCTCCGGCGCGTACTCGATGTCCCAGCCCTGAGACTCCGGCGCCGTCATCGGCAGGGCGGCCTTCTGCGTCTTGCCGCCGTCGTCGACGTACTGCCCGGGCGCCAGCCGCACCTTGTACGAGTCGTTGGTCACCGGCCAGGTCGGCTGGGCGCGCCAGTTGCCGAGGCTGTCCTCGAGGGAGAACGCCGGGTCGGTCACCGACGGTTCGATGCCGCGGAGGTACTGGTCGTAGAACCGCATCACCTCGTCGAACCAGCCCGCCCGTCCCATCTTGAGCTGACCCTTGGCATTGGTCTCGTTACCGCGTACGTGTTCCCACTGGCCGATCCAACCGCGTTGCGGACCCTGGTGGTTGGCCAGGTACTTCTGCATCTCCTCGGGCTTGGTGTTGTCCTCGATGAAGCCCGACGTGACGAACAGCGGCGTCTGGGATCCGGCGGCGCGGGAGGCGAAATCGCGGGCACGCCAGAACGGCGACTTCGGGTCCGGGTTCTGGGTGTTGGTGAGGTTGTCACTCTCGCACTCGGGGTGGTTCTTCTCGTACCCCGCGTTCGCCTTGTAGTGGTCGCTGTCGTCGGCCAGCGGCGCCATCGTCGCGATCGAGTAGTAACCCCGTGGGGTACTGGTCACGTTGGAACGCGGCACCCCGTTGCTGTACAGGTAGTTGTACCTGTTCCACGTCGGTTCTTGGGAAACGATCGCCCGCAGAGGCTTGAGCTTGAGGGTATTGGCCGCGAGCCCGGTGTTTGCGTCGTACGACTTGCCGTACATACCGACCTTGCCGGTCGACCACGGCCGGCTCGCTGCCCACTCGACGGCCGCCTTGATGTCGGCCTGCTCCCCCGGGCCGAGAAAGTCCAGGCACCCGGTGCTGCCGCCGAAGCCGCGCAGGTCGACCATCACGAAGGTGTATCCACGCTCCATGAGCCGCGCGCCGTCGATGAAGTCCTGAAAGCGCGCCGATGGCCCGACCCGGTCCCATCCCGCGGGACTGCTCTCCCCCGCGTGGGAGAAGTACGGGCCCACCGAAAGGATCACCGGCGTCTTCGCATCCGCCGGCAGGTCTGCCGGGCGCAGCACGTCGGCGTGCAGTTCGACTCCGCTGCCGTCCGAGGACGGGAAGTAGTGCTGCGTCCAGAGCGAGCCCTTCGGGACGCGGTCGTTCTCCTCGTGCGTGACGGGGTCGGTCGCGGTGGCCACCGCCTCCGACCGGGCCTGCGCCGCAGTGGCTGGCCCGGATGTTGCGCCGGGCGCTGCGGCGGCGGATCCGGCGAGCGTGCCGGTCAACGCGAAGGTGGTGATGACGGCTGAGGCGGCCCAGGTGGCCGCGCGACGTCTTCTCACTTGCTCCTCCTGGAGTTGTCGGTACCGGGCGGTGCAGGTGGTGCAGTCGGACAGCGACCCCGGACCCGCCGTCGACGGGTCGACGAGGGGTGGCCGCGCACAGACGGACGGAATCTGGATTCCGGGTGCGCGCCGGAGCCGACGGCGAGGCAGCCTATGATCACCATTGGCACGCGTCAACAGGGTCGTATGAGCGACGTGTTGCTGGTGTGGCCGCAGATGTCCCGACCGGGTCCGATCACGGCGGCTCACGGGAGCGCGTTAAGCGACGGAGCCCGGGCGCGCCCGAGGGCAGCGTCGTCGCATGTGATCGGTGTCCGACCGGCGCCGCCTCCTTCGACCATCAGACGGCGCACTTTGTACACGTCACTGAGGAAGTCGAGGGCAACCGGCCACGTGGCATCCTGCGGAACGCCCTGAATGGTGGCGAGGTCTCCGAGCGCCTTGCCTGCCTTCTCCACCGCCCTGCTGCCGACGGCCAGGACGAGCTTCTCGCCTCCGTGGTGCCAGAACTTCCAGTCCGGGTCGAGGATGCCGGTGGCGGTGATGGTGGTCACCAGCGGGTACTCCGGCAGGCCGGCGCGGGTCGTGACTACCAGTACGTCATGGCGGCCCGGGTCAGCACATCGATCCGGGCAGCCATTTCTCCGAGACCCCGGACTTCCGGGACAGCTTCCCCATTCGCTGCGCGGCAGGGAACGAAGGCAGCGAATTCCACCCCCACTTCGCACCTTTCGTGACGGACGGCAAGGTGCACGCTGTCTTCTTCAAGGGTGCCCGCTCTGCCTCGACGAGTGGATTCGAAGGTGCGAACTCGGAGGGAACCTCCCTGGAAAGTGGCGCCGTTGGGCCCGGCGTCGTCGAGCGCGCGGCGTAGATGCTCGTTGACGGGCTTCTCGTTCGGGCAGTTGGGCACGACCAGGATCTCGATCTCCATGTCTCCGACATCACGCGTTCCGCTGTACGGACCCCGATCGCGGTGTCGGTCGGCGCGAAGCAGGTACCGAGTCAGTCGTTCTGCCGTGAGCAGCGTCAGTCGTGGGTTGGGAGGTCGCCGAGTTGGTGGTCGGCGGACCTGAGTGCCTCGTCGACCAGACGCTTGACATGTCCATGCGGCAGAGCGTAGATGACCCGGCGGCCTTCCTTGCGGGTGGTGACCAGTCCGGCCAGGCGTAGGCGGGCGAGGTGCTGGCTGACCGAGGGCCGGGCCACCGCGCACGCTTCGGTGAGGGTGCTCACGTCGGCCTCGCCTTCAGCCAGCCGCCCCAGGAGGGTCAGGCGGGTGCGGTCGGCCAGCAGCCCCAACACCTCCGCGGCCATGGCGTACCGGTCGCTTTCATTTCGCTGTTGCGGGTCCTGCGCACCTGATAGGTGCATGCGTGCACTCATATGCACATAATGGACGATGAGCGTCCGGTGTCCAACCGGTCTGCCTTGCCGATCCCGAATCCGGAAGGCGTGAGCTGCCGTGAGCGACCGGAGCACCCACCACGAGCCGCACCGCCACGACCACGGTGACCACGGGCACGCAGAGCACGGCCACCAGCACGACCATGACGGTCATGGGGCGGGCCGGTGGTCGCAGTTCAGACACCAGGTCGGGCACCTGGTCAAGCCGCACAGTCACGAGGCTGCGGACAAGGTCGACTCGGCGATGGAGGCCTCTGCCGAGGGCATGCGCACGCTCTGGATATCCCTCGGCGTCCTGGGCCTCACCGCCGTCCTGCAGGCCGTGGTGGTGGTGCTGTCCGATTCGGTCGCGTTGCTGGGCGACACCATCCACAATGCCGCCGACGCGCTGACCGCTCTCCCGCTGGGCGTGGCGTTCGTCCTCGGGCGACGGGTGGCCACCCGGCGGTTCACCTATGGCTTCGGCCGGGCGGAGGACCTGGCCGGCATCTTCATCGTCCTCACGATCGCCGCCTCCTGCGCGCTGGCTGCCTGGACCGCGGTCGACCGGCTCCTCAACCCGCAGGAGATCAGCTACCTGCCCTCGGTTGCCGCCGCCGCGCTGATCGGCTTCATCGGCAACGAGTGGGTGGCCCGTTATCGCATCACCACGGGCAAGCGGATCGGCTCGGCGGCCCTGGTCGCCGACGGGCTGCACGCCCGCACGGACGGTTTCACCTCCCTTGCGGTCCTGCTCGGCGCAGGCGGCGCCGCGCTCGGCTGGCGCCTGGCGGACCCGATCGTCGGCCTGCTGATCACCGTCGCGATCCTCGCCGTGCTCAGGGGAGCCGTCCGGGAGGTCGTCGCCCGGTTGATGGACGCGGTCGACCCCGCTCTGGTGGACACCGCCGAGCACGCTCTGCGTGCGGTGGACGGTGTCGTGGAGGTGGGCGAGCTTCGGATGCGGTGGATCGGCCATCAGCTGCGGGCCGAGGTCGCCATCGTCGTGGCGGGCGAACTCAGCGTCCGCGACGCGCACCGGGTCGCCGTCGACGCCGAGCACGCACTCCTGCATGCCGTTCCCCGGCTGACCGCCGCCCTCGTCCACGCCGACCCGGACACCGGCCACGACGACGCGCACGCGCTACTGGCCCACCATCGCGCCCACGTCTGACGGCCTCGGCACGAACCGAGTCCGATCCACCGGGCGGATTCGGTAGGGCCTCGATACCGGGGCGCTCCCGAATCCGCGGGCGGTCAGTCGCAGCAGTCGCAGCCAGGGCAGCAACCGCACGCATCCGCCTCGGCGTCCGCGGACGGGACGGCTGTGGCGACGGGGGCTGATCGCGGCCGGCGGATCCGTCGCTGGGTGGGGGTTTCACGGACCGGCTCGAAGCCGTGCTGGTCGAGCATCCGCTCGCAGACGCTCAGTCCGCGTTCTGCGCCGAGCCGGCCGGGGCGGGTCTGCTCCCGTTCGCTCTCGCCCAGTTCCCGGCCACGCCGGCCGCCTGATCAGCACTCGCCTGATCCATCATCTGCTTGAGGCGACTACGCACCGCATTCTGAGGGGGGAGGGCCGGACAGTCCGGCCCTCCCCTGCGTGTACCGGGAGTTACTCGGTGACCTCGTGGTCGTGGCCCTCGTGCAGGCCACCGCCGCTGCCCGCCGAACCCTTGGTGTTCTGCGGCGCCACCGGCTTGCTCAGAAGGCTGGTGTCCCAGGCGTACTGGCCCACCGCGTTGGCGATGACGTCGACGTTGACGTCGAACGCCTTCATGTTGATGTTCTTCAGGGTGTCGCAAGCGGCGTGGTAGCAGGCGTCGTACGCGACACCGGCCTTACCGCCGTACACCTTTGCCTGCTCGGCCGTCTTGATGCCCTCGGCGCCGGTGAAGGTGCCGCCCGAGGGGATGCCCACCTCGATGAACGGCCCGTAGTCCGACCGGCCGGTGAAGTCGGTGCCCTCGTTCGGGATGCCGCGGCTGTCCAGGTAGTCGGTGATCTGCCGCTCCAGCTGCGCCGAGCCCTCCGGGCCGGGGCCGGCACCGACCTGGTCGGAGTCGTCGCCGTCGTAGACGAACTGGGCGTAGTTCGGCGAGGCGATCATGTCGAAGTTCAGGTACAGCTTGACCTTCGCAAGGTCCGCCGCCGAGAGGCTGTTGACGTACGCCTCCGAGCCCAGCAGGCCGAACTCCTCAGCCGACCACCAGGCGAAGCGCACCTTGTTCTTGACGTTCTCGTGGGCGAGGTTCAGGGCCACGTCGAGGATGCCGGCGGAGCCGGAGCCGTTGTCATTGATGCCCGGGCCGGCCGCCACCGAGTCCAGGTGGGCGCCGAACATCATCACGTTGTCGGCGTCGCCGCCCTTGGTCTCGGCGATCACGTTGTAGGTGTGCCGGGTCTCCGCGTAGGTGCGGATCTCCAGGTTGACGGTCACTGCGCCGGCGGCGGCCTTGGCCGCGAGCGCCTCGCCGTCCGCCTGCGTGACGCCGCCGGCCGGGATCTTGGCGAC
>NZ_JBHVFF010000407.1:0-5765 GCF_042801895.1 Streptomyces sp. NPDC057543
CACCACGGATGGCGGACGGCCCCTTCGGGCGTTGTGCACGTACTGCGCGGACGAGTGGGCCCGCGGTCGGGCTAGGAGGCCTTGGCCTTCTCGCCCACGGCCTTGGCGGCGGCCGGTGCCGGGGCCGGCTTGGCGGCCTCGTAGAACTCCTCGCGCGGCGTCTCCATGGCGCCGAGCGAGACGACCTCGCGCTTGAGGAACATCGCAAGGGTCCAGTCGGCGAAAATCCGGATCTTACGGTTCCAGGTCGGCATCGCCATGCCGTGGTAGCCACGGTGCATGTACCAGGCGAGACGGCCCTTGAGCTTGATCTTCATCTTGCCCATGACGATCATCGCGACGCCCTTGTGCAGCCCCAGACCGGCGACCGCACCCTTGTTGGCGTGGCTGTACTCCTTCTGCGGGAAGCCCCGCATCCCGGAGATGACGTTGTCACCGAGGACCTTGGCCTGACGCAGCGCGTGCTGGGCGTTCGGCGGGCACCAGGCGTTCGGGTTACCGGCCCGGCGGCCGACCATGTCCGGGACCTGGGCGTTGTCGCCCGCGGCCCAGATGTAGTCGGTGCCCTGCACCTGGAGCTTCTCGGAGGTGTCCACGTGACCGCGCGGACCGAGCGGCAGGCCGAAGCGGGCCAGCGCCGGGTTCGGCTTCACGCCGGCCGTCCACACGATCGTGTTGGAGTCGACCTCCAGGCCGTTCTTCAGCACCACGTGACCGTCGACGCAGGAGTCCATGGAGGTCGAGAGGAAGACCTCGACACCACGGGACTCCAGGTGCTCCCGGCCCCAGGTACCCAGCTTCGGGCCGACCTCGGGAAGGATCTTGTCGGCGGCGTCGACGAGGATGAAGCGCATGTCCTCGCGCTTCACGTTCGTGTAGTACTTCGCCGCGTCGCGGGCCATGTCCTCGACCTCGCCGATGGTCTCCGCACCGGCGAACCCGCCGCCCACGAAGACGAACGTCAACGCCCTGCGGCGGACGTCCTCATCGGTCGTCGAGTCGGCCTTGTCCAGCTGCTCGAGGACGTGGTTGCGCAGGCCGATGGCCTCCTCGATGCCCTTCATGCCGATGCCCTGCTCGGCAAGGCCGGGGATCGGGAAGGTGCGGGAGACAGCGCCCATCGCAATGACCAGGTAGTCGAAGGGCAGCTCGTAGGCCTCGCCGACGAGCGGCGCGACCGTGGCGACCTTGCGGTCCTGATCGATGGTCGTGACGCGGCCGGTGAGAACCTCGGCCTTCGGCAGTACGCGTCGCAGCGGGACGACGACATGCCGAGGCGAGATGCTGCCGGCGGCAGCTTCGGGGAGGAAGGGCTGGTAGGTCATGTACGACCGGGGATCGACGACCGTGACGGTCGCCTCGCCGTAGCGCATCTTCTTCAGAATGCGCCGAGCTGCGTACAGGCCTACGTACCCACCGCCTACTACGAGGATCCTGGGACGCTCCGTGGTGCTCATGCCATCGAGTATCCACCCCCCTTGGGGGGCGGGCTCGTGAGCCCCTTCACAAGGTATCCCCCACCCTCTGCTACACTTCGCCGCCCACGTGACCGAGGTCATGACCACGGAGGGGAACCACGGCGCGGCGGCGAACGTTGCTCACCGCCTGTGAGCTGGCCCTTGAGCCTCCGGAGCGGGCGAACCACCGCCCCGATCCACACGTCGGCAACGCGCCCGGAACGGTCCCGTATCGGCACGGAACGACCCCGCGAGCGGCCCTGGATGCCCATACGGAGCAGAACTGCCCTTCACGGGGCCGAATTCCTTGTGAAGAAGTTCACGAACTTCGTCGCGACGTGCCCCGCGGAGCGTCCCTCGGGTAGCCCGCACCAGCTCAAAGGTGCAGGCCGGAGTGCGCATGAGCGCCGTTTCGGCACCCGGCAGGAGGCCGGCGCGCAGCGCCGCTCACGGTCGCCCTCGCGAGGCGGTCCCTACGCGACGGACCAGCCGATTCCGTCGAGGATGTCGTGCTCGCTGACGACGACTTCCCGGGCCCCGGTCCGCTTCATCACGGCGAGCAGGATCAGCGCCCCCGAGGTGATCACGTCGACCCGTCCCGGATGCATGGCGCCGATCGCGGCACGCTCGGCGTGGGTGGAGGCGAGGAGCCGTCCGGTGATCTCCTGGACCTGGTCGAGGGAGATCCGGGAGTGGTGGATCGCTTCGGAGTCGTACGCGTCGAGCCCCAGGGCGATCGCGGCGACCGTGGTGACCGTCCCGGCGAGGCCGACGAGAGTGGCGGCCCCGGTGAGCGGGACGCTCTCCTCGGCGAGGTCGAGGGCCGCGTCGATGTCGGCGCGGATCGCGGCGATCTCCTCGGGGGTCGGCGGATCACTCACGACGCCGTCGTGCACGAGGTGCCGCTCGGTCATCCGGACGCACCCCATGTCCACGGAGCGCGCGGCCCGCACATGGTCGTCGCCGACGACGAACTCGGTGGAGCCGCCACCGATGTCCACGACGAGATACGGCTTCTCGAAGTGGTCACGGCCCGTGAGCTCCTTGGTGGCGCCGATGAAGGAGAACTCCGCCTCCTCGTCACCGCTGATCACCTCGGGCTCGACGCCCAGGATGTCCAGCACACCGCGGACGAACTCGTCCTTGTTCTCCGCGTCACGGGAGGCAGAGGTGGCGACGAAGCGGATCTTCCGCGCGCCGTGCTCCTTGATCACCTCCGCGTACCTGCGGCAGGCGGAGAAGGTCCGCTCCAGCGCCTCGGGCGCGAGCCGGCCGGTGCGGTCGACGCCCTGCCCGAGGCGGACGATCTCCATCCGCCGGTCGAGTTCGACGAGCTCACCGGTGGACGGGTCCGCGTCTGCGACGAGCAGACGGATGGAGTTGGTACCGCAGTCGATGGCGGCCACACGGGTCATGAAGTACTCCCGGATCAAGCCCCTCCGACGATCGAGGAGCGGGGTCAGGGGCAGAGCCCCGAATCAAGCCCCTCCGCCCCAGTTCAAGCCCCTCCGGCGATTGAGGAGCGGGGGTTCGGGGGCGGAGCCCCCGGAGGGGGAACGGTCAGCCCTCGTCCGGCGCGCCGCACGGCGAAACGCACGGCCCCTTGCGCCACCACTCCGGCAGCATCGCGATCGCCTCGTCGCCCAGCGGGTTCACCCCGGGCCCCGCGGCCAGCGAGTGCCCGACCAGCACGTGCAGGCACTTCACCCGGTCCGGCATGCCCCCCGCGCTCGGAAAGCCCTCCAGCACCTCGATGGCGTCGCGCCGGGCGATGTAGTCCTCGTGCGCGGCCCGGTACGCGGCGGCCAGCTCGGGGTCCGTACCGAGGCGCTCGGTCATCTCCTTCATGACGCCGTTCGCCTCCAGCGTGCCGATCGCGGACGCGGCGCGCGGGCACGTCAGGTAGTACGTCGTCGGGAACGGCGTACCGTCCTCCAGCCGGGGCTGCGTCTCGACCACGTCCGGGTTGCCGCACGGGCAGCGGTGCGCGATCGCGCGCAGCCCGCGCGGCGGGCGGCCCAGCTGCTGCTGGAACGCGGCAATGTCCGCCTCGGTGGGCGCGGTGGACTCGGTCTGCGGAGGGGGGGTTTCCATGCCTGCCTAGGTTCTGATCGGGCTGCTCGAACTGCGGTTCTGCAGAAGGATGAAGGAGGGACGAAGGGAGTCAGTCGCGGTCGGCGCTGTCGACGCCGTCCCAGAGGTTGGAGTGCCACGGCCGGTCGGAATCGTCCGTCTCACCGTTGCGCTCCTTGACCGCGTCGGGGTCGATCACCGTGTAACCGGTCTCCCCGGGAAGAAGGTAGTGCAGGTGCTTGCGGGCCAGCTGCCTGACGTACGCGTCGTCCTGGAGGCGCGCCTTCTCGTCGCGCAGCTCCTCGGTGCGGGCGCGGGCCTCCTGCGCCAGCCGCTCCTGGTCGGCGATCTCGTCCCGCTGCGAAACGTACTGCCGCATCGGGTACGCGAGCGCCACCACCAGGGAGCAGACGACGAGCGCGAGGAAGGCCGCCCGGCCGGTGAGCCTGGACCGGCGGGCCTGACGGCGGTTCTGCGACCGGTAGACACGGGCGGCGGTCTGCTCGCCGAGCAGCCGCAGCCGGGTCGCGGTGGAGAACCGGTCCCGGTCCTTCGCGGCCATGTCTCCGCCTCCCCATTGCGCACGTCCGTCCCCGCACACGGTACGGGACCGAGTGCGGGGACGGATGGAAGCCGGGTGCTTCGGCCCGCGACGGGCCGACGCTCAACCCTTGCTGTGCTTATTAGTTCGCAGAGCGAAACCGCGGGAACGCCGAGCGGCCCGCGTACACCGCGGCGTCGTCGAGGATCTCCTCGATGCGCAGCAGCTGGTTGTACTTGGCGACGCGGTCCGAGCGGGCCGGGGCGCCGGTCTTGATCTGGCCGCAGTTCACCGCGACGGCGAGGTCCGCGATGGTGACGTCCTCGGTCTCGCCGGAGCGGTGGGACATCATGCACTTGAAGCCGTTGCGCTGGGCGAGTTCGACGGCGTCCAGCGTCTCGGTCAGCGAACCGATCTGGTTGACCTTGACGAGCAGGGCGTTGGCGGAGCCCTCCTCGATACCGCGGGCCAGGCGCTCCGGGTTGGTGACGAAGAGGTCGTCGCCGACGATCTGCACCTTGGCGCCGAGCCTGTCGGTGATGACCTTCCAGCCGGCCCAGTCGTCCTCGTACAGCGGGTCCTCGATGGAGACCAGCGGGTACGCGGAGACGAGCTCCTCGTAGTACTCGGTCATCTCGGCGGCCGAGCGGGACTTGCCCTCGAACTCGTACGTGCCGTCCTTGTAGAACTCGGACGCGGCGACGTCGAGCGCGAGCGCGATGTCCTTGCCCGGGACGTAGCCGGCTTCCTTGATGGCCTCGACGATGAGGTCGAGGGCGGCGCGGTTCGACTCCAGGTTCGGCGCGAAGCCGCCCTCGTCACCGAGACCGGTCGAAAGTCCCTTGGTCTTCAGGACCTTCTTCAGCGTGTGGTAGACCTCGGCACCCCAGCGCAGCGCCTCGGAGAAGGACTCCGCGCCGATCGGGGCAATCATGAACTCCTGGATGTCCACGTTGGAATCGGCGTGCGACCCACCGTTGAGGATGTTCATCATCGGAACGGGCAGCAGGTGCGCGTTCGGGCCGCCGAGGTAGCGGAAGAGCGGCAGGTCCGAGGCCTCGGAGGCGGCGTGGGCGACGGCCAGTGAGACGCCGAGGATGGCGTTGGCGCCGAGCGAGCCCTTGTTCTCGGTGGCGTCCAGGTCGAACATCGCCTGGTCGATCAGCCGCTGCTCGGTCGCGTCGTAGCCGACGAGCTCCGGGCCGATCTGCTCGATCACGGCGAGGACGGCCTTCTCCACACCCTTGCCCTGGTATCGGTTGGGGTCACCGTCGCGAAGCTCAATGGCCTCGAACGCACCGGTGGAGGCGCCGGACGGCACGGCAGCACGGCCCGTGCTGCCGTCGTCGAGGCCAACCTCGACCTCGACCGTGGGGTTCCCCCGGGAGTCGAGGATTTCCCGGGCTACGACGACGTCGATGGACGGCACGAGGCATCTCCTTCTGGGATATGACACTGGTTGTGCAGGGTCACTTTGGCCTTGCGACAAGAGCCTAACCGGCCCGGCCCGCTCAGCCGGACGACCGCCCGACCCCTGGGACGAAAAAGGGCCCAAGGGCGAGCATTGCCGGACAAACCGTCAGAACTTTACTAGTCAGTAACTACAACAGTTGAACGATCACACAGAAACGATCACACGGAGGGGAAGCGTCGCGCGGGGGGTGGCGCGCGACACAGGAAACCCCGGCCCGGCG
>NZ_JBHVFF010000408.1:0-5759 GCF_042801895.1 Streptomyces sp. NPDC057543
ATGCCGGGCAGGATGTGCGGCTCGGCGAGGTCGTCCTCGTAGCCGGCCAGCCGGATCGGTGCGGACCTGGCCCAGACTTCGATGTTCCGGAGCTTCTCGGGACCTCGGGCCCGCTCTCCGTGGCGTTCGGCCGGTCGATTCTCGTTCTTCGTCAGTTCTGGTGTCGTCACCGCGCACTCCTTTGTGTCGCGTAACCCCGGGCGTCACCGGCGCCCCGGTCTCACAATCGGGCGTCGGCCACCCGCGAGGGCAGGGGCAGGAACAGTTCGGTCGCGGTGGCGCCGGATACGGGGCTGGACGGCGACTCGGTTGACAAGCCTGTCCCAGGACGGCCGAGGAGGGTTTGTGGACTCCCCGGTGACGTCCGTTCGCACCAGAGTAACCAAATGAGCGCGTTCCCGCTCGATGGAACATGTGCCATGGGTCACTTTCGGCCACCTGGTACGGAAAAGACCCGGCCAGGAGCGATGCCCCGGCCGGGCCCCGGCGCCGCACGCGACGGCGCTACCGATGGCGGCGCCCCCACGGGGCGACCGGTCGGCTACCAGTTGGCGGGCGCATAGTCCTTGAGGAAGCAGCCGTACAGGTCCTCGCCCTCCTCGCCGCGCACGATCGGGTCGTAGACGCGGGCGGCGCCGTCGACCAGGTCGAGCGGGGCGTGGAAGCCCTCCTCGGCGAGGCGGATCTTGTCGGGGTGCGGCCGCTCGTCGGTGATCCAGCCGGTGTCGACGGCCGTCATCAGGATGCCGTCCTTCTCGAACATCTCCTGGGCGCTGGTGCGGGTGAGCATGTTCAGCGCGGCCTTGGCCATGTTGGTGTGCGGGTGGCCCGCACCCTTGTAGCCGCGACTGAACACTCCTTCCATCGCGGACACGTTGACCACGTAGGAGCGCTTGGCGGCGGTCGCGGCCATCGCCGGACGGAGCCGGCTGATCAGGATGAACGGCGCGGTGGAGTTGCAGAGCTGGACCTCCAGCAGCTCGATCGGTTCGACCTCCTCGACCGTCTGGATCCAGCTGTTGGTGTCATGCAGGTCGGGCACGAGACCGCCCGCGTCGATCGCCGTTCCGGCGGCGATCCGCTCCAGCGAGGCGGACCCGGTGACCAGCGCGAGCTCGGTGACGTCCTGCGCGGACAGGCCTTCCTTGCGGGCGGCCGGGAGAGCCGCGACGCGGTCGACGGTGCCGCTGCCGAAGGTGCCGATGACCTCGGCGGCGGGCAGCTCCCCCGCCGGAAGCGGGGCGGACTCGGCGTTGACCAGTTCGCTGTACGCATTCGCGGAGCGGCGCACGGTCTGGGCCGCGTTGTTGATCAGGATGTCCAGCGGGCCCTCGGCCGCGACCGAGTCGGCGAGCGCGACGACCTGCGCGGGGTCACGCAGATCGATGCCGACGATCTTCAGCCGGTGGATCCACTCGTCGCTGTCCGGCATCGCCTTGAAGCGACGGATCGCGTCGTTGGGGAAGCGAGTGGTGATGGTGGTGTGCGCACCGTCGCGCAGCAACCGCAGCGCGATGTACATGCCGATCTTCGCGCGGCCGCCGGTGAGGAGCGCACGCCGGCCGGTGAGGTCGGTCCGGGCATCGCGCCGCGAGCGGTTCTCCTTGGCGCACTGCGGGCAGAGCTGGTGGTAGAACGCGTCGACCTCGACGTACCGGGTCTTGCAGATGTAGCAGGAGCGGGGGCGCTGGAGGACGCCCGCGATCTCGGCACGGGCCGAGGACGACGGCAGGACCCCCTGGGTCTCGTCGTCGATGCGGTCGGCCGAGCCGGTGGCGGTGGCCTCGGTGACGGCCTTGTCGTGCGCGGTCTTGGCGGCCCGGCGCTCCTGACGGCGGCGCTGCTTCACGGTCCGGTAGATCCCGGCCGTGGCGCGACGCACCGTGATGGCGTCGGGGTGGTCGATCTCGATGGTGTCGAGTTCGTCGAGCACGCTCAGGCAGACGGCCAGCCGCTCCGGGTCGATACCGGGACCGAACTCCTCAGTACCGGAAACGAGCTCCGGACTGTCCTCTGTCACCGTCATTGCCGTTCCTCTGTCGCTTGTCCCTCGTGGCGCCGACCGCCGTACCTGCTCCTGCCGGGCCGAACGCCCCGGTCAAGTCTGCCATGCACGGGATGCTGCTCCGTTCGTGTGATGTCCCTCGTGTGACGCGCGTGGCACGGAGCCGCTCCGCCCCGACGGCTCCTCCACGGTTCGGTCACATATGCTTCCCTGCGATACGGCCGGGGTCGAGCCGAGCCGTCCGTACAAGGGGGTGGGAAGTGGCCGAGCTCCCGGCGGGCAGCTCTCCTGCCAGAGCCTCCGTGCGCCCGGACGCCGTCCCCGCACAGAACGGGCCCGCCACGGCCGGCAACGAGTCCGCGGGCGAATCCGGCCATGGTTCGGTGTGGAAGGTCGACGCCGTGATCCTGCTGGTGGAGGACGACGCCGGTGACGCCCTCCTCGTCGAGGAGATGCTCGCGGACAGTGAGCTGGATTCCGCGCTGACCTGGTGCAGGACGCTCGCGGAGGCGCGCCGGTTCCTGGCCTGCTGCCGGACCCCGTGCTGCGTACTGCTCGATCTGCATCTGCCCGATGTGTACGGCCTGGACGCCGTGACCCAGATCGTCGAGTCGGCGCCCGATGCGGCCATCGTGGTGCTGACCGGCAGGGCCGAGGCCGATACGGGCCTGTCGGCCGTGGCGACCGGCGCCCAGGACTATCTCGTCAAGGGACGGCTCGATCCGGAGGCGCTTGGCCGCTCGGTCCGTTACGCCCTTCAGCGCAAGCAGGTCGAGCAGGCCGCGGCGGCGCTGCGCGCCAACCGGCTGATGGCGCGGGAGAACGCCCGCCTCGAACGCGGGCTGCTGCCCGTGCCCCTGCTGCACGACGATTCCTTCGAAGCGGTGGCACGGTACGCGCCGGGCCGGGCGCACGCCCTGCTCAGCGGTGATTTCTACGACGTGGTGCAGACCTCCGACGGCACGGTGCACGCGGTGATCGGCGACGTGTCGGGGCACGGGGCCGCGGAGGCGGCGCTGGGTGTCTGCCTGCGGGTGGCCTGGCGCACGGCGGTGCTGTGCGCGACCGGTCGGCTCGAACAGGTCCGGCTGCTGGAGGAGATCCTGGTCGCCGAACGCTCCGACCCGCATGTCTTCGCCACCGTCACCTCACTGTCCTTCTCCCCGGACCGGCGCCGGTTGCAGGTGGTGCGGGCCGGCCACCCCGGACTGTTGCTGCGCAGCGGTGACCGGGTGGGCTGGGTCGAGCCCGAGCCGGGGATGGCCCTTGGGCTGCTGCCGGGGACCGGCCGCTGGAGCGTCTCGGAGCTGTCCCTGCCCGGGGACGGCCGGATCGTCCTTTTCACGGACGGCCTCTTCGAGGGGCGTACGGGGCCGGGCTCCCGGCTCGGCGAGGACGGGCTGCTCGCCCTGGCCCGCAGGCATGGGGCGCTGCCCGCCCGCGCGTTCGTGGACACCCTGGTCGACGAAGCCGCCGAGGCGGCGTCCCCGTACGGCGGTCTCGCCGACGACGTGGCCGTACTCCATCTCGGCTGGCGTCGGGAGACGCCGCAATGAGCGGCCGGGACGCATCGCCGGCGCCCGGGCGCGGCCTGACCTCACGACTGTCCGTCCAGAACTGGGTCCATCTGATCCTCGCCGTCTTCGTGCTGGTCGTCTGCGCGGGCCTGACCCTCGGGGGCCTGGTGCTGTCCCGGATATCCGACCGCACCACCGAGCTGGTGGACCGCATCCAGCCCGCCCGCTCGTCGTCGTTCCAGTTGCAGAACGCGCTGTTGGAGCAGGAGACCGGAGTCCGCGGATTCGCGCTCACCGGCGACTCGACCTTCCTGCGGCCGTACGAGGCGGGGATGCGGGACGAGGAGCTGCGCATGGCCCGCGTACGCGCCCTCGTCGGGGACGAACAGCCCTTCGCCCGCGATCTCGACCGGATCGCCGCGGCCTCCCGGGAATGGCGCAGCGGGCATGCCGAGCCGCTCATCGCCGCGGTCCGCCGGGGCGGCCCGGCGTCCGGGTCCTCGGCCACGATCCGGCAGACCACGGACGAATTCGACACCCTGCGCCGCCTGTACACGGCTCAGCAGGCGCATCTCGACCTGGCGCGCGACCGGGCGCGCACCGACCTGAGCAACGCCCGCACCACCCGTGACCAGGTACTCATCGCGCTGGTCGTTGGCTTTCTGCTCGCGGTGGGCTCGCTGAGTCTGCTGCTGCACCGGATGGTGGGCCGGCCGCTGGGCCGGCTGACCGCCGCCTCCGAGACGGTCAGCTCGGGGGCGTTCCGCAAGCGGATCGAGGTCGACGGGCCGTCCGATGTGCGGGCGGTGGCGGCGGCCGTGGAGGACATGCGCCGCCGCATCGTCGAGGAACTCGCCGAGTCCCGGGAACGCGAGACGCTGCTGGCGGAACAGACGCGGGAGCTGCGCCGGTCCAATGCCGAGCTGGAGCAGTTCGCCTATGTCGCCTCGCACGACCTGCAGGAGCCGCTGCGCAAGGTCGCCTCGTTCTGCGGTCTGCTGGAGAAACGGTACGGCGCGGAGCTCGACGACCGGGCGCGGCAGTACATCGACTACGCGGTCGACGGCGCCGGGCGGATGCAGGTACTGATCAACGATCTGCTCACCTTCTCCCGCATGGGCCGGGTGCACGATCGGTGGAAGCCGGTCGACCTGGACCGGTCCCTGGACCGCGCGCTGGCCAATCTCGCGCTGGTCGTCGAGGAGTCCGGTGCCACGGTCGTACGTGAGGTCCCGCTGCCCTCGCTGACCGGGGACGCCACGGCGCTGTCCATGGTCTGGCAGAACCTGATCGGCAACGCGGTGAAGTTCCGCCGCCCCGACGTGCCGTGCCGGATCACGGTGGACTGTGTGCGAGAGGGCGACGACTGGCACTTCCGGGTGGCGGACAACGGCATCGGCATCGCGCCGGAGTTCTCGCAGAAGGTGTTCGTCATCTTCCAGCGTCTGCACGGCCGGGACGAGTACGAGGGAACGGGCATCGGTCTGGCCCTGTGCCGGAAGATCGTGGAGTTCCACGGGGGCCGGATCTGGCTGGATCCGGAGACCGCCGAGGGCACCTGCATCCGTTTCACGCTACCGGTCGCCCCCGCCGCACCCGCGCACACCGCCGCGCGGCCGCCCGGCCCGGAAACCGCCGTCGAAGGGCCCGGGCATGGCTGAGATCTGCCGGGTTTTCCCCGGAGTGGGACCGTTCGTCGCGGGTAGGCGAACGTCGAGAAGCTGTCATAGAACACCCCTGCGTCGCCCTGGCTGGAGCACATGAACGAACAGGTCACCTCGCGACCGCCCGGCCGCCCCTGCCCGGACCCGTCCACGGAGGTTCTGCACAGCGCCGAGGTGTTCGACGGCGAACCCGGCTGCATCGCGAAGGCCCGGGACCTGGCCGACCGCTTTCTTGCCCGGCTGGCCGCCGAGTGGCTCGCGGTGTTCGGCGAGCACACCCGCAGCGATCTGATGCTGGCCGTGAGCGAACTGGTCACCAACGCTGACCGCTACAGCCAGGGCCCGTATCTGCTGGAACTGGAGGGCACCGCGGAGCGCGTCAGCGTCACGGTCTACGACAGCAGCACGGCTCTCCCGCTGTTCTACTCACCCGACCCGGCGCGCCCCGGCGGCCACGGCATGGAGATCGTCGTGGCGCTGTGCGACCGGCTGACCGCCGAGCGCGTACCGGTGGGCAAGCGCATCCGGGCCGAGTTCGGCTTGAGCACCTGACCCGTGGGGCGGGCGGGACGC
>NZ_JBHVFF010000409.1:0-5720 GCF_042801895.1 Streptomyces sp. NPDC057543
CGGTTCCGGCGGGGCTGTCGCCTATCAGGGTGGTGTGGCCCGCGGCCCCTTCCCCGGGGGTAGCTCCGCAGGTCAGGGTGCAGGCAACTGATTCGCACCACCACGGGGGTTGTTTTCCATGCGTACGACCGTTCTTGCCGCCGCCCTGGCCACCACTGCCCTGGCCGTCACCGCGTTGATCCCGCAGGCCGTGGCCGACTCCGCCGCCGGTCCCGGGGCCGTGCGGCCCGGGGCCTGCGGAAGCGGCCAGCTCTGCCTCTGGGAGAAGCCGGACTTCACGGGCACCCGACAGATCCACGAGCTGGCCACGATCGACATCGAGAGCTGCGTCCCGCTGCCGGCTGGCAGCAAGGTCCAGGCGCTCGCCAACCGCACCGGCCGCCCGGTCACCACGTACCAGTCGGCGGAATGCGCCGAGACCGGCGAGTTCGAGACCTATCCGGGCGGCGGCACCTGGGTGCCCCAGTCCCCTTACCAGGTCAGGGCGTTCAAGGTCTGGGAGAACTGACCCGCGGACGCCGAAGGGCGGCGGGACCAACAGGCCCCGCCGCCCTTCGGCCGTGAATGCGCCGCTCCTACGCGTCGCCGCCGGCCGCGCCCGGGTCGGCCGCGGCCACATCCAGGAGCTCGTACCGGTCGATCGCCGACTTCAGCAGCGAGCGGTCGACCCGGCCCTGCTTCGCGAGCTCGGTGAGCACCGCGAGGACGATCGACTGCGCGTCGATGTGGAAGAACCGGCGGGCCGCGCCACGGGTGTCGGCGAAGCCGAAGCCGTCCGCGCCCAGCGACTGGTACGCACCGGGCACCCAGCGCGCGATCTGGTCCGGTACGGAACGCATCCAGTCCGAGACCGCCACGAACGGGCCCTCGGAGCCGGAGAGCTTCCGCGTGACGTACGGGACGCGCTGCTCCTCCGCCGGGTGCAGCAGGTTGTACCGCTCCACGTCCACGGCCTCGCGGCGCAGCTCGTTCCAGGAGGTCGCCGACCAGACGTCCGCCCGGACGTTCCACTCGTCGGCGAGGATCTGCTGCGCCTCGACCGCCCACGGCACCGCCACACCGGACGCCATGATCTGGGCCGGGATCTCGCCCCGCTCGGCGGCCTTGTAGCGGTACACGCCCTTCAGGATGCCCTCGACATCCACGTTCTCCGGCTCGGCCGGGTGCTGGATCGGCTCGTTGTAGACGGTGAGGTAGTAGAAGACGTCCTCACTGTTCTCGCCGTACATCCTGCGCAGACCGTCCTTGACGATGTGCGCGATCTCGTAGCTGAACGCCGGGTCGTACGCGACGCAGCCCGGGTTCGTCGAGGCGAGCAGCTGCGAGTGGCCGTCCGCGTGCTGGAGACCCTCACCGGTCAGCGTCGTACGACCGGCGGTCGCACCCAGCACGAAGCCGCGCGCGAGCTGGTCGGCCATCTGCCAGAACTGGTCGCCGGTGCGCTGGAAACCGAACATCGAGTAGAAGACGTACACCGGGATCAGCGGCTCGCCGTGCGTGGCGTACGCCGAACCGGCGGCGATCAGCGACGCGGTGCAGCCGGCCTCGGAGATGCCGTCGTGCAGCATCTGACCGGTCGGCGACTCCTTGTACGCGAGCAGCAGATCCCGGTCCACCGCCTCGTACTGCTGACCGAGCGGGTTGTAGATCTTCGCGCTCGGGAAGAACGCGTCCATGCCGAAGGTGCGGTACTCGTCGGGCGCGATCAGCACGAAGCGCTTGCCGATCTCCTTGTCCCGCATGAGTTCCTTCAGGATGCGGACGAACGCCATGGTCGTGGCGATCGACTGCTGACCCGTGCCCTTCTTGGCGATCGCGTACGTCTTGTCCTCGGGGAGGACCAGCGGCTTCGCGCGCACCACACGGGTCGGGACATAACCGCCCAGGCCCTTGCGGCGGTCGTGCATGTACTGGATCTCTTCCGAGTCACGGCCCGGGTGGTAGTAGGGCGGGTAGCCCTCGTCCAGTTGCTTGTCCGTGATCGGGATGTGCAGCCGGTCGCGGAACCGCTTGAGGTCCTCGACGGTGAGCTTCTTCATCTGGTGGGTCGCGTTGCGGCCCTCGAAGTTCGGCCCCAGCGTCCAGCCCTTGACCGTCTGCGCCAGGATCACCGTCGGCTGGCCCTTGTGGGCCTTGGCCGCCGCGTAGGCCGCGTAGACCTTCCGGTGGTCGTGACCGCCGCGGCCCAGGTGCAGGATCTGGTCGTCGGTCATGTCCTTGACCATGTCGCGCAGCCGCGGGTCGTTCCCGAAGAAGTGCTCACGGATGTACGCGCCGGACTCGGTGGCGTACGTCTGGAACTGGCCGTCCGGCGTGGTGTTCAGCTTGTTGACCAGGATGCCCGTGCGGTCCTGCGCGAGCAGCGGGTCCCAGGAGCGGTCCCAGACCAGCTTGATGACGTTCCATCCGGCACCGCGGAACTGCGACTCCAGCTCCTGGATGATCTTGCCGTTGCCGCGGACCGGGCCGTCGAGGCGCTGCAGGTTGCAGTTGACCACGAAGGTCAGGTTGTCCAGGCCCTCGCGGGCGGCGATGGAGAGCTGACCGAGCGACTCGGGCTCGTCCATCTCGCCGTCGCCCAGGTACGCCCACACATGCGACCGGGAGGTGTCGGCGATGCCGCGCGCCTCCATGTAGCGGTTCATCCGGGCCTGGTAGATCGCGCCGAGCGGGCCGAGGCCCATCGAGACGGTCGGGAACTCCCAGAAGTCCGGCATCAGCCGCGGGTGCGGGTAGCTGGACAGGCCGTTGGGCGCCTTCGACTTCTCCTGGCGGAAGGCGTCGAGCTGCGCCTCGCTCAGCCGGTCGAGCAGGAAGGCGCGGGCGTAGATACCCGGGGACGCGTGTCCCTGGAAGAAGATCTGGTCGCCGCCCAGGCCGTCGTCCTTGCCCCGGAAGAAGTGGTTGAAGCCCACGTCGTACAGTGAGGCCGAGGAGGCGAAGGTGGCGATGTGGCCGCCGACCCCGATCCCGGGACGCTGGGCGCGCGACACCATCACGGCCGCGTTCCAGCGGGTCGCGTTGAGGACCTTGCGCTCGATCTCCTCGTCGCCGGGGAAGAACGGCTCGTCCTTCGTGGCGATCGTGTTCACGTAGTCCGTACTGCGCATCTCCGGCACGGCGACGCGCTTCTCGCGCGCACGCTCGATGAGCCGGAGCATGAGGTAACGGGCCCGCTCACGACCTCGCTCGTCGACGGCTGCGTCGAGCGAGTCGAGCCATTCCTGGGTCTCTTCGGGATCGAAGTCCGGGACCTGGCTCGGCAGGCCGCCAATGATGATCGGGTTGCGATCGGATCCGGAAGCCACGCTGTTCCTTCGCTGTTCGGTGCTGCTCTACGGGGCCTGGTACGGGAGAACATGCCCCCGGGATGTATGCATGTACGCCATCACCATCGTGTACCGCGAGGGCGTAAACGTCACCTCTACCGAGGGGTAACCGCCGTGTTGTGAGACATCACGTCCGCGGCGCGGGGATGTGCTGGCCCAAACCGCAACCTTACGCCCAACCCGTCCAAGCGTTCCCAAAGGATGTTCGACTCCGAATGGCGGACCGAAACGGCATAAGCTGTGGAAGGACGTAAAGGGTGTGGAGGGTGGCGCGGGCCCGTGAGGGGGCTGCCGACCGTGCGGCGACGTGGCAGGGAACGTCCCCGTTTAGGCGGTCTCGCATGCTGGGTACTTGCGCGATCCGCCGCTCCCGTGTGGACTACGGCCAACGCCCCGCGCACGCGCGTGGCTGAAGCATTTTCCGAAACATGATCAGGAGGCAACCCGTGAGCGCGACCGCGGACCACGCGGAGGAGCGGACCAACCCGGCAGCACGCCTGGGGTTCGAGCCCGGACAGGTGGTCCAGGAGATCGGCTACGACGACGACGTCGAGCAGGAGCTCCGTGAGGGCATTGAGGCCACAATCGGCCAGGATCTCGTCGATGAGGACTACGACGACGTCGCAGACGTCGTCCTGCTGTGGTTCCGCGACGAGGACGGCGACCTTACGGACGCGCTGGTGGATGCCATTGGTCTGATCGAGGACGGCGGCGCGGTCTGGCTGATGACGCCGAAGACCGGCCGTGACGGATACGTCGAACCGAGCGACATCAACGAGGCTGCACAGACCGCCGGTCTCTCCCAGACCAAGAGCATCAATGCGGGCAAGGACTGGACGGGCAGCCGTCTGGTCACACCGAAGGCGGCCAAAGCCAAGCGCTGAACCGCGTTCGCCACGCATTCGCCCCGAAGACCCCCGACGGCATGGACCGCCGGGGGTCTTCCTTCTCGGTCGCCGGGGGCCCCGCGCGGGTGCCGCAGGGGCCGCTACGGGCGCTGCACGGCCTGCTGCGGGCCCTGCGTAGGGTGGGAGCCACCCGGACAGCACAGCCCGGTGAACGTAGCGAAGGGACGCGTTTCATGGCGATCGAGGTCGGCACCCAGGCCCCGGATTTCGAGCTGAAGGACAACCACGGCCGGACCGTGAAGCTCTCCGACTTCCGCGGCGAGAAGAACGTCGTGCTGCTGTTCTACCCGTTCGCCTTCACCGGCGTGTGCACGGGTGAGCTCTGCGCGCTCCGTGACGAGCTGCCGAAGTTCGAGAACGACGACACGCAGCTGCTCGCCGTCTCCAACGACTCCATCCACACCCTGCGCGTCTTCGCCGAGCAGGAAGGCCTGGAGTACCCGCTGGTGTCGGACTTCTGGCCGCACGGCGAGACCTCGCGGGCCTACGGCGTCTTCGACGAGGAGAAGGGCTGCGCGGTGCGCGGCACCTTCATCATCGACAAGGAGGGCGTGGTGCGCTGGACCGTCGTCAACGGTCTGCCCGACGCGCGCGACCTCAACGACTACATCAAGGCTCTCGACGCGCTCTGATCCGGGACCGCCGGTCCGGGGCCTTTGGTCCGGGGCTTTCGCCCTGGGCTTTCGCCCTGGGCCGGTGGATCTGCCGGCGACCCGGCCAAAAGCCTGCTTTGGCCGGGAACCGGTCACTAGGATCCAGTCGTTGATCGGATGCCAACGCAACGTGGAGGCGCCGGTGCCTGCCGGCCCCCAAGGAAACCAATGGGAGGACTCGTGGGAGTCAGCCTCAGCAAGGGCGGCAACGTCTCGCTGACCAAGGCCGCGCCCAACCTGACCGCGGTCATCGTCGGTCTGGGCTGGGATGCTCGTACCACCACCGGTGGTGACTTCGACCTCGACGCCAGCGCCCTGCTGACGAACGCCGAGGGCAAGGTCGGCAGCGACGGCAACTTCGTCTTCTTCAACAACCTCAAGAGCCCCGACGGCTCCGTGGAGCACACCGGTGACAACCTCACCGGTGAGGGCGAGGGCGACGACGAGGTCATCAAGGTGAACCTGGCCGGCGTTCCGGCCGATGTCGACAAGATCGTCTTCCCGGTCTCGATCTACGAGGCCGAGACCCGGCAGCAGAGCTTCGGCCAGGTGCGCAACGCGTACATCCGCGTGGTCAACCAGGCGGACAACAGCGAGCTGGCGCGCTACGACCTGAGCGAGGACGCCTCGACGGAGACCGCCATGGTCTTCGGCGAGCTGTACCGCAACGGGGCGGAGTGGAAGTTCCGTGCCATCGGTCAGGGTTACGCCTCGGGGCTGCGCGGCATCGCGCAGGACTTCGGCGTCAACGTCTGAGAAGGCGAGACCGGACAGAGCCGCCGCGGCTCCGTCCGGCCGACGCCAGCATGTATTTCCGTCCGGCGCCGCAC
>NZ_JBHVFF010000410.1:0-5604 GCF_042801895.1 Streptomyces sp. NPDC057543
GTGCCGGCGAAGGCCTCGCGGGGGTCGACGGAGCGGTCACGCAGTCGGGGCAGCCGGGTGAGCAGCATGTTCACCTTCAGCTGCGCGCCCTCGGCCGGGGCGGGCGGTTCCTCGCCGAGGAGCGCGGCGAGCGCCTGCGGCGAGGCGTTGACGAGGACCCGGCGGGCCGTGACGACGTGTTCCGCGTCGGGTGAGCGGACGGTGATCTCGGCCCGGGTCCCGTCGGTGTCGATCCGGGTCGCCTCGTGCCGTACCCGGATCTGTGCCCCGGCTGCGAGGGCGGCCCGGGCGAGGGCGTCGGTGAGGGCGCCCATGCCGCCGACCGGGACGTCCCAGTCGCCGGTACCGCCGCCGATCACGTGATAGAGGAAGCAGCGGTTCTGGAGCAGGGACGGGTCGTGCGCGTCGGCGAAGGTGCCGATCAGGGCGTCCGTGAGAACGACCCCGCGTACGAGGTCGTCGCGGAAGTTCTCCTCGACGGCGACACCGACGGGCTCCTCGAAGAGTGCCCGCCAGGCCTCCCTGTCACCGATCCGCTCGCGCAAGGCGTCACGGGTGGGCAGGGGTTCGGTGAGGGTCGGGAAGACCCGCTCGGCAACGCGTCGCGTCATGCCGTAGAAGCGCTGCCACGCCTCGTACTCCCGGTCCGATCCGGTGAGCGCGGCGAAGGAGTCCCGGGTACGGTCCCCGCCGACGAGCAGCCCGGTGGCACGGCCGCCGCGCACGGTCGGGGTGTACGACGAGACGGTCCGCTTGCGTACGGCGAAGTCCAGACCGAGATCGCGGACGATCTTCCGCGGCAACAGGGACACGAGGTACGAGTAGCGCGACAATCGGGCGTCGACGCCGTCGAAGGGGCGGGTGGAGACGGCCGCTCCCCCGGTGGTGGCGAGGCGTTCAAGGACCAGGACGGACTGTCCGGCGCGGGCGAGGTAGGCGGCGGCGACGAGACCGTTGTGGCCACCGCCCACGATCACCGCGTCATAGCTGTCGGGTGCGTGCATGGCCCTTCGTAACACGGGATGTGATCCCCTGACCAGAGGCGGTGGCGACGGGTCAGCCCGGCGGTGCGTCCCGTCCCCGGCGCAGTGCCGCGACCCTGCGGTACAGCTCGACGGCCTCCGGGCCCCGGCCGAGTTGCTCCAGGCAGTGCGCCTCGTCGTTGCGTGCGGCGAGGGTGTCGGGGTGGTCGGCGCCGAGAACGCGTTCGCGGGCTTCGGCGACCTCGCGGTAGACGGTGAGGGCGTCGGCCCAGCGGCCGAGCCAGCCGAGGCCGACAGCGATCTCCCGGCGGCTGACGAGGGTGTCCGGGTGGGCTGCGCCCAGGACGCGTCCGCGGATCGCGGTCACGTCGCGCGCCTCGGCGAGCGCCTCCTCCCAGCGGGCCAGCCGCCCCAGGTTCACGCCGAGGCCGTGGCGGGCGCGGAGCGTCTCGGGGTCGGTGGGGCCGCCCATCCTCGTCCGGTCGTCGACGAGGGCGCGGTACAGCTCCAGGGCCTCCGCGCTGCGGCCCAGACGGCCGAGGCTGATACCGATCTCGTACCGGGCGGACAGGGTGTCGGGATGGTCGGCGCCGAGCGCCCGGGCCCGGGCGCGGGCGACTTCCCGGTAGGTCTGCAGGGCCTCCGTCCAGCGCCCCAGCCGGCCGAGCGTGTAGGCCACTTCGTAGAGCGTGACCAGGGTGTCGGGGTGGTCGGCGCCCAGCAGGCGGGTGCGGGCGGATGCCACGTCCCTGGCCATCCGGTAGGAGTCCTCCAGGCGGCCGAGCCTGCTGAGGTTGAAGGCGAGGTTGTGGCGGCAGCGCAGAGTGTCGGGATGGTCGGGGCCCATCGTCCGTTCCCTGGAGCCGAGGACCGCCGCGTACGCCTGGTGGGCCTCGAAGTGCCGGCCGAGCCGGCCGAGGACGTACGCCATCTCCTGGCGGGCCGCGAGGGTCTCCGGGTGGTCGGGGCCCAGGGCGTGTTCCCGGCCCTGGGCGACGCGGCCGAACTCCCGCAGCGCGTCGGACGCGCGCCCGGTACGGCTGAGAGTGAAGGCGACCTCGTACCGGCTGGAGAGCGTGTCGGGATGGTCGGGGCCCAGCGCGTGCTCGCGTTCGGCGGCCACCGCGCGGTGCACCTCGCCGGCCTCCTCCCAGTGCCCGAGCCGGCCCAGGTTGAGGCCCGCGCTGTGCCGGTTGGCGAGGACGGAGAGCAGTTCCGGGGACGGGGTCGGCCGCTCGGCCCTGGGCAGCGGCAGCTCTCCGGTGAGGTGCCGCAGGTCGGTGCCGGTGGTCCACTCGCCGGTGAGGCCCGCGGAGTGGTCGGGCGGGGCGAGCCCGAGGCGGGCGCCGGTCGCCTTGTGTCCGGTGGTCATGCCGCGGGTCCAGGCCGGCAGTTGCTGTCCCGGCCGTACCACGGGAACGGGTGGCGCGAGCCGTACCTGCCCCGTGGGCTGGAGCTGCGGCTGCTCGCCGGTGCGGCCGGCGGCGATCCGCTGTCGCAGGTCACCCGCGTCGACGGGCCGCTCCTCGGGGGTCTTGGCCAGCAGTTCCAGGACGACGTGGTCGAAGAATCCGGGCAGTTCGGCCCGGTGGGTACGCAGTGGTTCGGGCTGGGTGTCGCGGTGTCCGACCAGGACGGCCCAGGTGTCGTCGAGGTCGAACGGCGGTGCTCCGGTGGCGATCTCGTACAGGACGCAGCCCAGTGAGTACAGGTCGCTGCGGTGGTCGACGAGGCCGCCGCTGATCTGCTCCGGCGACATGTAGTGCGGGGTCCCCATGGCGATGCCCGTGCCGGTGAGGCGGGAGGTGAAGCCGATGTCGTGGCCGAGCCTGGCGATGCCGAAGTCGCAGATCTTCACCGTGCCGTCGGTGAGGCGCATGATGTTGGCGGGCTTGAGGTCGCGGTGCACGATGCCCTGCTGGTGGGTGTAGCCGAGGGCGTCGGCGACCTGTTCGGCGATGTCGACGATGTCGGGCACCGGCAGCGGATGCTGTTTGTTGTCCTCCAGGAGCTGGCTGAGGTTGCGGCCGTCGAGGAGCTCCATCACCAGATAGAGGACGCCCTCGTGCTCACCGAAGTCATGGACGACGGTGACGCCGCGGTGCTGGAGCGCGGCGGCGACGCGGGCCTCGCGGCGGAAGCGTTCGCGCAGGATGCGGGTGAAGGACCGGTCGTGCTGGGGTCCCATCGGCTTGAGGCATTTGACGGCCACGTGGCGGCCGAGCGACTCGTCGCGGGCGCGCCACACCTCGCCCATTCCGCCGCGCCCGATCAGATCGAGCAGTCGGTACCGGCTCTGGATCAGCCTGGTGTCCGCCATCGCCTGCTGTCGCCCCCGTAGCTTCGCCTACCTCGGTGCCCTCCCCGGCCCGTCCAGTATGGCGGCCCGGCTGCGCAGTTTGTACGGGGTGGGGCGGCTGCCCGGACCGAGTCGGGCCATCGCGTTCAGGATATGGCCGGGCGGGAGTTGCCAGCGGAGCCGGGACGGAATGCGGCGCAGAGCGGTTCCGGTGGTGCGCAGCCGCCGGTCGACGGTGCGCACGGACCCCACGGGTCTGCCGTAGAGCTCATGGGCGTACGGGGGCAGGGACTGGTAGGCGAGTGCCGCGACGCGCCGCCACAGCAGTGCGCGCGCCGGTACGAGCAGTGCGTGGACGGGTGGCCGGCGCAGGAAGTCGTCGACGTCCAATGCCTCGGGGGACGCGGCGAGTTGTGGCCGCACCCGTTCGAAGTAGGCGGCGAGCTGCGCGGTGGTGGCCGGTACGTCGGCGGGGTCGAGGCCGACGAGCCGGGCGCTGTGGCGGTGCTCGTCGACGTAGCGGTCGGCCTGGGCGTCGGTGAGCGGGAAGCCGGAGCGGCGTTCGACCTGGAGGTAGGAGTCGACCTCGGCGCAGTGCACCCACAGCAGCAGCTCGGGTTCGTCGACGCCGTACGTCTCCCCGGTGGCCGGGTCGGTGGCCTTGAGGAGCCGGTGGATCCGGCGGACCCGGGCGCCCGCCTTCTCGGCCGCTTCGGTGGTGCCGTAGGTGATCGTTCCGACGAAGCCGGCCGTGCGCATCAGCCGCCCCCAGGCGTCCTCACGGAAGTCGGAGTTCTGCATGACGCCGCGTACGGCGCGCGGGTGCAGCGCCTGGAGGTAGAGCGCACGCACTCCGGCGACCCACATCATCGGATCGCCGTGCATCTGCCAGGTGACGGATTCGGGTCCGAAGAGCCCCGGGTCGCCGTCCACCATGTCGCCCGCACCTCCCACCGTCCACACGACGACCGACAATCGGCCCCGATCGGGCCGGAGTTCACCCTCGATGATATCGCGGCCCCCTGCGCCACCGCGGGACACGACCGGGCCAGGACGCACATTCGAGTCCCGCTCGTTCGGCAACCACGATCCTGAGGAGGCCGTCGTCCAGTGGGAATGCCTCTTTGTCGGCGGCGGCTTCGAGGAACTTGTCCATGCCGGTGAGCCACGTATCGTTGCGGTGAACGTCCTCGGCCGGTGGGCCGGTGTTCCGGGAGTCAGCTGCCGTCCTGCTCGGCGTCGAGCCAGCCCAGCCGTGCCGCACGGAAGCCCAGCTGCATGCGATTCTGCGCTTTCGCGGTGTCCATCATCTGACGGATCCGGCGCTGCACCGTCCGCATGGAGGTGCGCAGTTGGGTGGCGATCGCTTGGTCGGTGAGGCCGGTCAGCAACAGGCTGAGTATCTGTGCACCCAGATCATCGATGGCGGGCGCCTTCTGCAAGGTACCCGCAGAGGTGGCGAACGGCGTTGCCTTATCCCATTCGGACTCGAACAGTGCAATCAGCGCGTCGAGCAGGCTGCACTCGTGCACGAGCAGGGCTCCAGCCTTCGCGGCATTGGCGGAACCGAGGAGTGGAACAATGGCCAACTCGCCGTCCACGATGAAAAGTTTGAGTGGTACTGAATCGGCGATCCGGACCACTTCTCCAGCGGCCCGCGCTTGGATGATTTCGTCGAACGACGGAGCTCCCCCGTCGAGCATCGAGCGTTCAACTATCACGCGGTAGCGGACGCCCCGCTCCATGACCGCGTCGTCGGTCATGTTGCCGGGCGAAAAGAACGGCGCCTTGACGAAGTTCATGACCTCTTTCCGTGCGCCGAGTTGTATGTGTCCGACGCGCTCGCGGATGGCCTCGGTGCCGTGGATCACATCGACGACCTCCGATGCGCCGCGCCCGAGAGTGGCCGCGCGGTAGATTTCGTCGAGGGAGTCGAGTTCGAGTTTCGCCAGATTGAGCTCGTTCTGTCGCTGGATCAGGGGCGCCCGCAGCGCCGCCGCCGGTGGGGTGGCGACGAACCGTGTGGTGTCGCCGAGGCTGCGCGCGACGAGCCCCCGGTCTTCGAGCCTGTTGAGGATGCCCACCACCTGACGGATGTCGCAGCCGATGAGTTCGGCGAGTCCGGTGGGCGTGGCGGAGGCGACCGAGACCAGAATGCGGTAGGTGTCTGCCTCTTCGGGGGTAAGTCCCAGCACGTCTGACAGCATGATGTCTCTCCGTCGGTACTCCGGCCTGGCGTCTGTGTCGTGGAACGAATTCGCCGGCCTCCCTTCACCACCAGGGCGGGGCCACCGGAATGCGGATCCGTGTATGCCGTTGGTC
>NZ_JBHVFF010000411.1:0-5602 GCF_042801895.1 Streptomyces sp. NPDC057543
CCCCGCAGGCCCCGCTGCGGTGCGCGCTGCGGCTGCTGGCGCTGGGCGCGGCGTGCGCCGCGCTGTCGCTGCGTTCGGTGGCCGGTTTCGCCGCGGCACTCGGGGTGCTGCTCTGTTCGCTGGCCGCCGCCAGGATGCGGCAACGGCTGCTCGGGCTGGTGGGGCTCGCGCTGGCCGCCGGTCTCGCCGTCGGAACGTCATGGGCGGTCGCCGCCGACGCGCTGCCCCAGGGCCTGATGGTGTCCTTGGAAGGTCCGCTCACCCCGAACCGGGTGCTTCTCTGGCAGGACGCGCTGGAGCTGGCCGGAGAACATCCGGTGCTGGGCGTCGGCCCCGGACGGTTCGCCGAACTGAGCCCCACCGTGGAGCAGACCGTTCACTCCGACGGCAAGCCGCACTCGGCACCGTTCCAGCAGGCGGCCGAACAGGGCGTGGTGGGGGTGGTGCTGCTGGGGTCGGCCTTCGGCTGGCTGCTGTACGTACTGTGGCGGTCGCCCCGCACCACGGCCGTCGTCCTCACAGCCGGCGCCGCGCTCACCGCAATCGGGTTACTGGCGAGCGTCGGCAATGCCCTGAGCTTCACGCCGGTGACCGCGGGGGCGGGGCTCCTCGCGGGGCTCGCGTCGGCCCGGCGTCCCATCGGCGACGGCTCGACGGGGCCGGATGATGCGGACGGGGCGGATGGGACGCGCCAACCGGGCGATGGCCCTCAGGCACCTGATCCGAACGGTGTTCCCGGGCCCCGGAGGCCACGGGCCCTGTCGTGGATCAGGCTCCGGCCGACGCACCGCTCGTCGACAGGTGCAGGCGTTCGCGGATGAATCGTACGCCCGTCTCCGCGTCGTCGACCGTGATGGTGAACGTCCGGCCGTCACCGAGCCGGAGCACCAGGCCCTCGCCCCTGCGGACCACCACCGCCGTGCCCTGCTCGGGGCGCCAGCGGTAGCCCCAGCCGCCCCACTGGCGTGGGTTGACCTGGGCTACGAACTCCGCGCCCACGACCTGGGTCAGCAGAATGCGGCGGCGCGGGATGCCCATGTGTCCGCAGCGCACTTCGAGGGCGTCCCCGTCGACCTTGACGGCCACGTTCACGAAGGCGAGGGTGCCGAAGAGCATGAGCAGTCCGGCGGCGACGCAGCCGATCACGGCCATCAGCAGTGGGGCGACTCCGGACGTCCAGTGGGAGGTGACGGCCAGCTGGACTCCGAGCGCCAGGCAGGCGGCGCCCGCGGCGGCAAGCACCCACTGGGCCCGGTTGGTGGCCCTGCCGATCCATACGTCGGAGTGCGTGTCGGCGCCGGGGCGCCTCGGTTTTCGGGGGTGGTCCCTCATGTCAAGCAGCGTACTCAAGAACCCGCACGCCGGGCATGGGCCCGATGGCCCCGTGCCGCGTCAGCGGGCGGTGCTGACGGCCCCCAGCAGTTGCCCCTCGGCGTAGGCCAGAGCGGCTCCCGGGAGGTCGGCGGTGCGGCCGCCGAGGAGCACGGTGAGACCTCCGGCCGGTTCCGCCGACGGAGCGGGCGCCACTCCGATTCGGCGCAGCGCCTGGGCGGCGACGGCACCGGCGGAACCGTGCAGCACGACGGGCGGCAGACCGGGCTGCCGCACGGCGGCGCGGATGCGTTCGGCGACCAGCTCGTAATGGGTGCAGCCGAGTACCACGGCCCGCACCTCGCGCGGGGTGAGCGCGGCGGCCGCGGCGATGGCCCGGTCGATCGCCGGCTCGTCCGCGTGCTCCACGGCGTCGGCGAGACCCGGACACGGGACCTCGGTGACGGCGACGGAGTGCGCGAAGTCCCGGATGAGTCCGCGCTGGTACGGGCTGCCGGTGGTGGCGGGCGTGGCCCAGATCGCGACGGGGCCGCCACCGGCGACGGACGGCTTGATGGCGGGAACGGTGCCGATGACCGGCAGCTCGGGTTCCAGCTCGGCGCGGAGCGTCGGCAGGGCGTGTACGGAGGCCGTGTTGCAGGCGACGATCAGTGCGTCGGGCCGGTGGTCGGCGGCCGCGCGGGCCACGTCCAGCGCGCGGGCGGTCACGTCCTCGGGGGTACGCGGCCCCCAGGGCATGCTGCCGGGGTCGGAGGAGAGCACCAGATCGGCGTCGGGCCTCAGCCTGCGTACCGCGGCGGCGGCCGCGAGCAGGCCGATTCCGGAGTCCATGAGCGCGATCTTCACCCGGTCACCATAGTCGACCGCCCTTGCGGTTCCGTCACAGTGGGGCAGACTGCGGCGGATGAGTGCCATTGCCTGGATCGCCGTGGGTTCGCTGGCCGCATGGGTGTGGCTGCTGCTGGGACAAGGGTTCTTCTGGCGGACCGACCAGCGGCTGCCGCGCCGGGAGGCACCGGACCACTGGCCTTCCGTGGCGATCGTCGTGCCCGCACGTGACGAGGCCGACATGCTGCCGTTGAGTCTGCCGTCGCTGATGGCACAGGACTATCCGGGGGTCGCGGAGATCTTCCTCGTGGACGACGGCAGCGCGGACGGCACCGGGGACGTCGCCCGGACGCTGTCCGTACGGTACGGGGGCCTGCCGGTGACGGTGGCGTCGCCCGGTGAACCGGAGCCGGGCTGGACGGGCAAGCTCTGGGCCGTGCGGTACGGGATCTCGCTGGCCCGGGTCCGGGAGCCGGAGTATCTGCTGCTGACGGACGCCGACATCGCACATGAGCCGGACAGCCTGCGGGAGCTGGTCGCCGCCGCCGTGCCGGGCGGGTTCGACCTGGTCTCGCAGATGGCCCGGCTGCGGGTGTCGAGCGTCTGGGAGCGACTGGTCGTGCCGGCCTTCGTCTACTTCTTCTCGCAGCTCTATCCGTTCCGGTGGGTGAACCGGGCGGGGGCACGGACGGCCGCGGCGGCCGGCGGATGTGTGCTGCTGCGAACCGCGGCGGCGGAGCGGGCGCGGGTGCCGGAGTCGATCCGGCAGGCGGTGATCGACGACGTCTCGCTGGCGCGGGCGGTGCGACGCAGCGGCGGGCGGATCTGGCTGGGGCTCGCGGAGCGGGTGGACAGCGTGCGGCCGTATCCGTGCCTGGCGGATCTGTGGCGGATGGTGTCGCGGAGCGCGTACGCCCAGTTGCGGCACAGCGTGCCGCTGCTCCTCGGGACGGTGCTCGGGCTCGCGCTGGTATATCTCGCGCCGCCGGTCACGCTCGTCGCGGGGCTGCTGGGCGGTGCTCCGGTGGCGGCGTGGGCGGGCGGGTCGGCGTGGGCGGTGATGTCCGGGACGTACATGCCGATGCTGGGCTACTACCGGCAGTCGCTGTGGCTGGCGCCGCTGCTGCCGTTCACCGCTGTGCTGTATCTCCTGATGACGGTCGATTCGGCGGTGCAGCACCACCGGGGGCGGGGCGCGGCCTGGAAGGGACGTACGTACGCCCGTCCCGAGGCCGCGCCGGACCGGTGAGCGGAGCCGACCGGGACTGACGGGGACCGACGGCCGCAGTGACGGCCGGACCCCCCGGGGGGTCATTTACGGCCCGGGGTCCAGTTCATACCCCACCCGTAGGCGTGGTCGATGGTGCGCTGCGGGCTCACTCCTCGCTCGGGCACGAGATAGCGGGCCTCGCGCTGCACCGTGAGGTCTCCCCCATTGTTGGTGAGAAGCGCGAGCGCGCAGACGGTGGACGGGACGGTGCATTCGTCGAGCGAGAAGTCGATCGGGGCGCCGTGCTGGGGCTGGAGGGTGACGGTGGCATGGAGATCGGCAAAACTCCGGGCGCCTTCGTAGATGGTGACGAAGATCAGGACGCGACGGAGCTTGTCCTTCTGGTCGAGATTGACGGTGAGGTTCTCACCGGTGGCCACGGCGCCGGTGCGGTCGTCGCCGTCGAGATGGATATAAGGGGGCTGCCGGAGCGCGCCGAACGCGTTTCCGAGCGCCTGTACGACTCCCTTGCGGCCATCGGTGAGTTCGTAGAGGGCACAGAGATCAAGATCGAGGTCCGCGTGGTTGGCGACCGCTCTGCCGAGTTTGCTTCCCCAGCCCTTGAACTGTTTGCGCACTTCCCAGTTGAGGTTGACGCGGAGGGCTCCCGAGGTGCCGCCCTGTTTGGCGAGGGAGACCGATGGCGCTTCCTTGGTGAGAGTCACCTTGGAGAGCCGGACGGGCGGGGCGGCGGGAGGCACGGGAGGCGCCGGGGGCGATGCCGGCGGTGCGGGCGGAAACAGCGGTGCGGGCGGTGCCAGGTGGTCAACCCGCGTTCCTTGCTGGGGATGTCGAGGCGACGGGGGTTGGCGATACGGCTGGGGCCGCTGTGGTTCATCGACGGAAATACCGAAGTCCGTCGCGAGACCTTCGAGGCCGGTGGCGTACCCCTGGCCGACGGCGCGGAATTTCCAGGCGCCCTGGCGCCGATAGAGCTCGCCGAGAATGAACGCGGTCTCGACCGTCGCGTCCGCGCTGTCGAAGCGGGCGATCTCCGAGCCGTCCGCCGCGTCCGTGATCCGTACGTACAGCCCCGTCACCTGCCCGAAGGTGCCCCCGTCCGCGGAGGCGGCGAGGACCACGCGGTCGATGGCCGGCTCGACGCGCGTCAGATCGACGGCGAGGTTGTCCGTCACGGCGTCACCGGCGGTTCGCTTGCCCTCGTGGCGTACCGCGCCGGATGCGTGGGAGGGCTGGTTGTAAAAGACGAAGTCGGCGTCGCCCCGCACCTTTCCCGACACGAGAAGGAGCGCCGAGCCATCCACGTCCGGCGAGCCCGGGGAGGTGCGCCACCCCAGTTCGACCCGCACGGCGTGAGCCGCCACCGGAACATTGGCGCCTTTTAGCATGGTCATGCTCGCCCCCATCGCGAGTCCGGCTGCCCGAAGGCTTTTCTCCGCCAACCTAATCCCCCGCCCGCCACGGAGCCCACAGCGGTGCGGTCACCATCCGGCGATCCGCCGGCAACCCCCGGGAACCGGCCAACAGCTCCATGCCCTCGCCCCGGACACCTCGCTCGCTCCAACGGCGCCAGGTGCTCGCCCCTGTCGCCCAGGGGCCGTGCTGCTCGCCGATCTCACGCGTGCAATCGGTGAAGGCCGC
The DNA here is from genome assembly GCF_042801895.1 of Streptomyces sp. NPDC057543. Classification (NCBI taxonomy): domain Bacteria; kingdom Bacillati; phylum Actinomycetota; class Actinomycetes; order Kitasatosporales; family Streptomycetaceae; genus Streptomyces; species Streptomyces sp. NPDC057543. The sequence continues at coordinate 5,033 of NZ_JBHVFF010000411.1, forward strand.
TGAACCCAGAGGGCAAACCGCGACCCTCGACGCGTCGGCGCCAACCATCCACGAGCTCGTAAGGCTGCCGCTAACCGGGCGTGGTGGCATTGAGCCAGTCGTCGACGGTGACGACGTCCGCCCACTGCGGGAAGAGCTTCTCGGTGAGGAACCGGTGCACCTCGGCGTCGGTGTCCAGGCAGGCGTCGGCGAGGACGGTGAGGTCGAAGTCCAGGTCGTTGGCCTGGCACAGGGTGTGCAGCACCACGGCGCTCGTGGCGATGCCGGTGAGCACGAGGCTGTCGATGCCGCGCGCCCTGAGCACCACGTCGAGGTCACTGCCCGAGAACGCGCTCGCCCGTCTCTTGGTGACCACCACCTCGCCCGGCCGGGGCGCGACATCGGGGTGGATTTCGGTGCCGGGGTCGCCCTCGACATGGAGCCCGGCTCGCGCGACGGCGGTGAGTGCCCTGTTGCGCGGGCCGACTTCCGGGAAGCCCGGACGCAATGCGATGACCACGTAGATGACAGGAATGTCTGCCGCCCGGGCACCATCGATCGCCCTGCGCAGGCGCGGCAGGTATCCGGAGC
>NZ_JBHVFF010000412.1:0-5582 GCF_042801895.1 Streptomyces sp. NPDC057543
GGCGGTGGGCCCGCTGGCCCACCGCCCCACTTCACCCGCGTACGGGAGTTACGTAACCACGGGAGTTACCGGATGACCGTGATCCGGTCCGTCGCCGGCGGGGCCAGCGGCGCGGCGGCCGTCGAGTGGGCCGCCAGGTAGGCGTTGAAGAGGTCCAGGTCGGACGCGCCGACCAGCTTGTTGGTGCCCTCGCCGAGCGCCGCGAAGCCGTCGCCGCCACCCGCCAGGAACTCGTTCATCGCGACGCGGTAGGTCTTGGCCGGGTCGATCGCCGCACCGTTCAGCTTGATGGTGTCGGTGACCACGCGGGCCGCACCCGTCTTCGTCATGTCGAGGGTGTAGGTGAGGCCCTTGGAGATCTGGAGGATCTTCGGGCTGGCCTCGTTGGAGCCGCTGACCTGCTGCTGGAGTGCGCTGATCAGCTGGGCGCCGGTCAGGTCGACGACGTTCATCATGTTGGTGAAGGGCTGCACGGTGAAGGACTCCCCGTACGTCACCACCCCGTCGCCCTCACTGCCGGACGCCTTGTAGACCAGGTCCGCCCGGATACCGCCCGGGTTCATGAAGGCGACGACCGCCCCGCCCTTGTCCGCCGGGGCCAGGCCCTCCAGCTGGGCGTCCGCGATCAGGTTGCCGAGCGGCTTCTCGGGGTCCGTGGAGCCGCGGCCGTTGATGTCGGCGGTGATGTAGCCCTGCGGCCTGTTCGCGATGGGCGCCGCGAGGGTGTTCCAGCGCGCGATCAGGTCCGTCATGTCGGTGGCCTTGGGCTGGTCCCGGCTGACGATGTGGTTCGCCGACTTCGGGTTCGAGGCCCCGGCCGACTTCACCGACGTACGGACGATGTCCTTGGTACGGCGGTCGTAGGTGAGGGTCGTGTCGGTGTAGAGCTTGCCGAACGACGACGCCGAGGTCACCATGCGCGGGTTGCCCGCCGGGTCCGGGATCGTGCAGACGTACGCCTGGTGGGTGTGGCCCGTGACCAGGGCGTCGACCTTCGGGCTGATGCCCTTGGCGATGTCGACGATCGGCCCGGAGATGCCGTCACCGGCGCCGGAGCTGTCGCAGTCGTAGTTGTACGAGGTGGAGGCCGGCGCCCCGCCCTCGTGGATCAGCGCGACGATGGACTTGACGCCCTGCCGGTCCAGCTCGGCGGCGTACTTGTTGATCGTCTCGACCTCGTTGTGGAACTTGAGGCCCTTGACGCCGTTGGCCGTGACGATGTTCGGCGTGCCCTCCAGGGTCACGCCGATGAAGCCGATCTTGACGCCGTTCTTCTTCCAGACCGTGTACGGCTTGAGGATCGGCTTGCCGGTCTTCTCGCTCGTCACATTGGCGGCGAGGTACGGGAAGTCGGCGCCCTTGAACTTCTTGCCCGTCTCGTAGCACCCCTCGACCGGGTGGCAGCCGCCGTTCTGGAGGCGGGCCAGCTCGGTGGCGCCCTCGTCGAACTCATGGTTGCCGACGGTCGTCACATCGAGGTCGATCTTGTTGAGCGCCTCGATGGTCGGCTCGTCGTGGAAGAGACCGGACAGCAGCGGGCTCGCACCCACCATGTCGCCGCCGGCCGCGGTGATCGAGTACGGGTGCCCCTTGCGCGCGGTGCGCAGCGAGGACGCGAGGTACTCGACGCCGCCGGCCGGGATCGCCTTGGTCGTGCCGTCGGCCTGCGTCTCGTTGACGGTGCCCGCCGAGCCGGCCGGCGGCTCCAGGTTCCCGTGCAGGTCGTTGAAGGACAGCAGCTGTACGTCGACGGTGTTGGCCGGCTTGTTCTGGCCGTTGCCCTGGGATTTGTCCTGGGCCCCGGCCGGCATCGCGGCGACGAGCGCGCCGACGGTGGCGAGCCCGGCCGCGGCGGCGAGCACCCGCCGGGATGCGCGGTTCTTCTGTGGTGTCGCTGACATCGGTCCCCTTGTGAGTTCAGCGGGAGGTTTGAGGGTGATGGCGAGTCTGGAGACTTCGTGCCGCAGCCTAGGGTCAACGCGCGTAGCGCGACAGGTGTCGGGGGTTACGAACTGGTTGCCATGCGGTCTGAATCGGGGCCAACTGCCGCCAATCGCCCGTACGGCGTACATATGCAGGCAGAAACGTCACAGCACGCACGACTTCCGGAAGCGTGTGCGGCCCGAACAATTCGGGCCGCAAGCTGCTGCCCGAATTGCCCAACGGGCCGTAGGGCGATTCCGCACCCTCGCGGCGCCCACATCCCCACCCCGCCCCCGTACGCTCGTACACATGACGACTGACGTACCTCTCCCCGCCCCCGGACGTGAGATCCAGACGCTCGACGCCCTCTCCCCCGAGCAGGCCGAGGCCGTGTCCGGGCTGCTGGCCGAGGCGGCCCGGTCCGATGGCAGGCAGGCCGTGTCCGAGCAGGGGCGGTTGCAGTTGCGGGGCGGGCGGCGCGAGGGCGTGCGGCATCTGCTGCTCACCAGCAGGGCCACCCTGGTGGGATACGCGCAGCTGGAGGACACCGACCCCGTCGAGGCGCCGGCCGCCGAGCTGGTCGTGCATCCGGCGTACCGCGGGCAGGGGCACGGGCGGGCGCTGGGGGCGGCGCTGCTCGCCCTGACCGGGAAGCGGCTGCGGGTGTGGGCGCACGGCGGGAAGTCCGCGGCCCGGCATCTCTCGCAGGTCCTCGGCCTCTCCCTCTTCCGCGAACTGCGCCAGCTGCGCCGCCCGTTGGGCACGCCGGGCATCGCGGAGCCGGTCCTGCCGCCCGGCGTCACCGTCCGCACCTTCGTGCCCGGCGAGGACGACGCCGCCTGGCTCGCCGTGAACCGGGCCGCCTTCGCCCACCACCCCGAGCAGGGCTCGCTGACCCAGCGCGACCTGGACGACCGCAAGGCGGAGCCGTGGTTCGACCCGAAGGGGTTCTTCCTGGCCGAGCGCGACGGCGAGCTGATCGGCTTCCACTGGACGAAGGTGCACGCCGAGGAACAGCTCGGCGAGGTGTACGTCGTCGGCATCCGGCCCGACGCGCAGGGCGGCGGCCTCGGCAAGGCACTCACCGCGATCGGGCTGCGCCACCTGGCCGCCGAGGGGCTGCCGACCGCGATGCTCTACGTCGACGCGGACAACAAGGCCGCGCTGGCCGTCTACGAGCGGATGGGCTTCGCGACGCACGAGGTGGACCTGATGTACCGCACGGAGTCCTGAGCGGCCACGGCTCCGGCCAGGGGCGGTGTCTCTTGACGCCGCCCCTGCTTTGCGTCAGGCTTTCACTACTTAATTAGTGAAAGGGGGGTGGGCATGGCAGGGTCCGCAGCGGTCGAGTACCGCATCGACCGGCGCAGCGGCGTCGCCACGTACCTCCAGATCGTCCAGCAGACCAAACAGGCCCTCCGCCTGGGCCTGCTGGAGCCCGGTGACCGGCTGCCCACCGCACGCGAGGTCGTCGAGGCCACCGCCATCAACCCGAACACCGTGCTCAAGGCCTACCGCGAGCTGGAGCGCGAGGGCCTCGTCGAGGCCCGGCGCGGGCTCGGCACCTTCGTCACGCGGGCCCTCGGCGGCGCGGCGGCCGTCGACGACGCGCCGTTGCGCGCCGAGCTCGCCGACTGGGCCGGCCGGGCCCGCGCGGCCGGACTGGAGAAGGACGATGTGAGCGCGCTCTTCACCGCCGTACTGGACAAGACCTTCGAGGGGGATCAGGCCGGATGACAGGCGCTGCGATCGAGGCCGTCGGCCTCGGCATGAAGTACCGGGGCAGGGGCGGGGGCTGGGCGCTGCGCGACTGTTCGTTCCGGCTGCCCGCCGGGCGCGTGTGCGCTCTCGTCGGCCCCAACGGTGCCGGCAAGTCGACCCTGCTCGCCCTCGCGGCGGGCTTCCTGCGGCCGACGGAGGGGACGGTACGGGTGCTGGGCGCGGCGCCCGGCGGGGCGCGGTCCCGGGTGGCTTTCGTGGCCCAGGACAAGCCGCTGTACCCGCAGTTGACGGTCGCCGCGACCCTCTGGGCGGGCGCCGAACTGAACCCCGGCACCTGGGACCAGGACACCGCCGAACGCATCGCCGGGGAGCTCCCGCGCGACGCCGCGGTCCGCACCCTCTCGGGCGGCCGGCGCACCCGGCTCGCGCTGGCCCTCGCCCTCGGCAAGCGGCCCGAACTGCTCCTGCTGGACGAGCCGATGGCCGATCTCGACCCCCTCGCCCGCCTCCAGCTGATGGGTGCGCTGATGGCCGAGGCCGCCGAGCACTCCACGACGATCGTGATGTCCTCGCACATCCTCACCGAGCTGGAGGGCGCCTGCGACTACCTTCTGCTCGTCGACGGCGGCCGGGTCCGCCTGGGCGGCGAGACGGACGACCTGCTCGCCGCGCACGCCCTGCTCACCGGTCCCGTACGGGACACCGCGCCGCACACCGTCGTCGAGTCCCGCACGGCGGGGCGTCTGCAGACCGCGCTGGTACGGCGGGAGGGCCCGGTGGACACCGCCGTCTGGGAGGCCGCGGAGCCTTCGCTGGAGGAGCTGCTGCTGGCGCATCTGCGCTCGCCGCAGGCGCCCGCCCTGCTGACGCCGAGCGCCGGGGCCGGCCTGGAGGTGGCGGCCGTATGAGCGTCATCGGTCTGCGCGCGCCCGTCGTGCCCGCCCGGCTGCGGGGTCCCGTCCGCGTCCTCCTCCGCCAGCACCGCCGTTCCCTGTGGGCGGCCGGCGCCCTCCTGGCGCTGGGCATCGCCCTAGTGGTCGGGCTCCGGATCTGGGTCGCGGTCGCGAGCTCGGACGAACTCTGCGCCGACGGCGACACCACCCGCTGCGGCGACGACACCTACCTGTCCACCCACGCCCGCTCCGCCACCGAGATCTATCTGTCCGACGGCGGGACCGTCGCTCTACTGCTCGCCGGGCTCATCGGCGTCTTCGTCGCCGGACCGCTGATCGCCCGCGAACTGGAGAGCGGCACGTTCCGGCTCGCCTGGGCCCAGTCGGTGTCCCCGGCCCAGTGGCTGGCAGCCCGGCTCGCCCTGCCCGCGGCTCTCGTGACCGCCGGGGTGACCATTCTGGTCCTTGTCTACCGGTGGGGCTGGTCGGGCATACGGAGCAACCCGAACGCCTCGGGACTGGGCTGGTACGAGAGCGGTGTCCAACCCGCCCTCGGCCCGACCGCCGTCGCCTACGCCCTGCTGGCCGTGGCGGTGGGCGCCCTGTGCGCCGTGGTCGTACGCCGTACCGTCCTGTCCATGGGCCTCACGGCCCTCGTCCTCGGCACGGTCATGCTCGGGTTCGGCAAACGCCGCTACGAGCTCTGGCCGACCGACCGCTCCCTCGGCCCCGACGGCCCGAGCGGTGACGCCTGGTACGTCCATACGGGCATGCTCACCGCCTCCGGCAAGGAGCTCTACTGGGCGGACTGCTTCAAGGCCGGCACGACCCTGCCGGAGGACCCCGCGAGCTGCCTGCGCGACCAAGGCGGAGTCACCTACTTCGCCGACTACCACCCCGTCTCGCACTTCTGGCCGCTCCAGCTCGTCGAGACCGGCATCCTGCTCGCCCTGGCCGCGCTCGCCGTCGCCCTCGCCTTCCGGGTACTGGGCCGCAGGCACGGCTGAACCCGGCCGACCGTGTGCGGGCCCCCGCCGGGGGCCC
>NZ_JBHVFF010000413.1:0-5547 GCF_042801895.1 Streptomyces sp. NPDC057543
GGTTCCCCCGGGGGGGGGCGGGCTCTCCCGGGGGGGGGGGGCGCGGGGGGCCCGGGGGGCGGCCGTTACCGGGCCGCCCGCCGCCGCCGGGCTGACCCTGCTGCACGTCGCACCGCCGGTGCGCCGGGGACCGCAGATGGTCCTGAAGGCCGTGGTGGACCGCATCGGCGCCGCACTCGGTCTGCTGGTCCTGGCGCCCCTGCTGCTCCTGATCGGCGCGGCGGTGCGGCTGGGCTCCGACGGGCCGGCGCTCCACCGTCAGGTCCGCCACGGGCAGCACAACCGGCCGTTCACGATGTGGAAGTTCCGGACGATGGTGGTGGACGCCGAGAGCCACAAGCAGCAGCTGATCACGGCGAACGAGAACGACGGTCCGATGTTCAAGATGCGCCGCGACCCCCGGGTGACCGGAATCGGCCGTCTGCTCCGCCGGACGTCTCTGGACGAGTTGCCGCAACTGCTCAATGTGCTCCGGGGCGACATGTCGCTGGTCGGTCCACGGCCTCCCCTGCCGGAGGAGGTGTCCCGCTACGACGAACGGGAGCTGAGGCGGCTCGCCGTCAGACCGGGGCTGACCGGCCTGTGGCAGGTCAGCGGGCGTTCGGACCTGTCCTGGCAGGAGACCGTCTCGCTCGACCTGTGGTACGTCGACAACTGGTCGGTGGCCACGGACATGGGACTCATGGCCCGTACGCTGCGCGCCGTCACCGACGGCCGCGGGGCGTACTGAGAGCGGCGGCCATCGATGCGAGGAGTGCGGGACAACCGGCCTTTCGGGGCCGGTGGGACGGGCGGCCGTCGCGCTGCGGCGGCCGGCCCGTGCCGGTGGACCGGTCGGCTCCGCTCAGGCCTGTGCGGTCCGCCGCTCCAGCCACCACGCGTACGTGCGGGCGATCCCGTCGCGCAGCGGTATGCGCGGTGCGAAGCCGAGGGCAGTGAGCCGGGAGACGTCGAGCAGCTTGCGCGGGGTGCCGTCGGGCTTCGACGTGTCCCACACGATGGAACCCTGATATCGAGTCACACCCTTTACCGTTTCGGCGAGTTCACGGATCGTCAGGTCCTGGCCGCAGCCGATGTTGACGGGTTCGTCGCCGTCGTAGCGCTCCAGCAGCAGGAGGCACGCGTCGGCCAGATCGTCGACGTGCAGGAATTCGCGGCGCGGGCTGCCGGAGCCCCAGAGCGAGACCGTGGGCGAGCCGTCCCGCCGCGCCTCGTGGAAGCGGCGGATCAGCGCGGGCAGTACGTGCGAGGTCTCCAGGTCGAAGTTGTCGCCCGGACCGTAGAGGTTGGTGGGCATGGCGCTGATGTACGCGGCGCCGTACTGCCGGCGGTAGGACCGGATCTGCACGATCCCGGCGATCTTGGCCAGTGCGTACGCCTCGTTGGTCGGCTCCAACGGCCCGGTGAGCAGGGCGCTTTCGGGAATCGGTTGCGGGGCGTGCCTGGGGTAGATGCAGGACGATCCGAGGAAGAGCAGCCGCTCGACCCCGACGGAGTGCGCTCCGGCGACGACGCTCAGCTGGATGCGCAGATTGTCCTCCAGGAACTGCACCGGATACGTGCTGTTGGCCATGATCCCGCCGACCTTGGCGGCGGCCAGCACCACGGCGTCCGGACGGGTCTCGCGGAGGAATGCCTCGGTCCGCGCGGCGTCGCGCAGATCGAGGTGGTCGCGATCGCGGGTGATCACCTCGTGTCCGGCGGCGGTGAGGCGGCGTACCACCGCCGAGCCGACCAGGCCGCGGTGGCCCGCGACGAATATGCGGGCGCCGGGTCGTAGGAGGGGGCGGACGGATTCCTGGGGAGGGCCGGGGAGATCAGTCGTCATGGCTCGGATTGTGCCAGCAGTCATGGACCACGGTGATGTTTTGCCACAGATCGCTCAATTGCGAAATTTCGGCGTGAAGCAATTTCGGTGTGAACCAACAGCCTTTCAGGCGAACACAGAGGGGGTAGTCGTGGCGAAGACCGCGCTCATCACCGGCGTGACCGGACAGGACGGTTCGTACCTGTCCGAGCTGCTGCTCGACAAGGGGTACACGGTCCATGGGCTGATACGCCGCTCGTCGAGCTTCAACACCGAGCGGATCGACCACATCTACCAGGGCCCGGAGGAGGACGACCGTTCGTTCGTCCTGCACCACGCCGACCTCGCCGACGGGGTCGCGCTGGTGAATCTGCTGCGCGACATCCGGCCGGACGAGGTCTACAACCTGGGTGCGCAGTCGCACGTCCGCGTGTCGTTCGACGCCCCGTTGTACACCGGTGACATCACCGGGCTCGGCACCATCCGGCTGCTGGAGGCCGTCCGCGCGAGCGGTATCGACACCCGGATCTACCAGGCGTCGTCGTCGGAGATGTTCGGCGCGACGCCGCCGCCACAGAACGAGCAGACGCCGTTCCATCCGCGGAGCCCGTACAGCGTCGCCAAGGTGTATTCGTACTGGGCGACCGTCAACTACCGTGAGGCGTACGGGATGTTCGCGGTGAACGGGATCCTCTTCAACCACGAGTCCCCACGTCGCGGCGAGACCTTCGTGACCCGGAAGATCACCCGTGGGGTGGCCAGGATCAAGGCGGGTCTGCAGACCCATCTCCATCTGGGCAATCTCGACGCCGTGCGCGACTGGGGGTACGCCCCCGAGTACGTCGACGCGATGTGGCGGATGCTGCAGCGCGACAGCCCGGACGACTACGTGGTGGCCACCGGCGAGGGCGTCAGCGTCCGGCAGTTCCTGGAGTACGCCTTCGCCCACGCGGGCCTGGACTGGCGGGAGCACGTCCGCTACGACGCCAAGTACGAGCGCCCCAGCGAGGTCGACGCGCTGATCGGTGACGCCGCCAAGGCCGAGGAACTGCTCGGCTGGAAACCGGCGGTGAAGTCGCAGGAGCTCGCCAGGATCATGGTCGAGGCGGACATCCGCCAGCTCTCCGACCAACTCGCCGGAACGGCCGTGCGGGTGGACCGATGAGACGTCCGCTTCTGTCCGGCGGCCGGACCGGCACACCGGCCGGTCGGGCGATCACCCACAACACCCGGCAGCCGCCCTCGGCGGCCCCGCCGGGGACCGACCCGGGCGCGCACTCCGCCTCCACCGGCTGCCCGGTGGACCCGAGCACGTCCGCACCGGTCCGGGCCCCCGGCCCGGACCACCGACTCGGCCTGACCGCCGACGGGACGGACCGTCCCCGCCGCCGGTCGGACGAGGCAGCAATCGCGGCCTTCCGGCCGCAGCTCGTTCTCACCTTCGGAGCTGAATGATGAACGGAAGTACGGGGCGCAGACCCGTCGGACGCGGCAGGGCTCGTGCCGCGGCCGCCGCGCTCTGCCTGCTCGCCGGAGCCCTGACCGCCGCCGCGTCCGGGGGCTCCCCGGCCGCGGCCCTCACCCCGCCGGTCGCCCTGACCGCGGACGACCTCACCACCTGGCAGACCAACGGCATCGTCTGGTCGATGGCCGCCTCGGACGCCGGTGTCGTCTACACCGGCGGCACCTTCTCCACCGTCCGGCCACCGGGCGCGCCCGCCGGCAGCTCGGAACAGCCCGCGGTCAACTTCGCCGCGTTCGACGCGGCGACCGGTGCGCCGACGGGGTGCACGCTGTCGTTCACGCTCTCGTCGGGGACGGCGACCGTACGGACCCTGGCACTCTCGCCCGACCAGAAGACCCTCTACGTCGGCGGGCAGTTCGGGGCGGTGAGCGGGGTCGGGGTGAGCAATGTCGCCGCGATCGACACCGCGACCTGCACCCCGCGCCAGGACTTCAAGGTGTCCGTCTCCGCAACCGTACGGGCCCTGGCCGTCACCGCCGACACCGTCTACCTGGGCGGTGACTTCAACACCGTGGCGGGACAGACCCGGAACAAGTTCGCCGCGGTCACCACCGGCGCCGCGCTGAAGCCGTGGACCGCCAACGCGGACGAGATCGGCCGGGCCGTGGAGCTGACGCCCGACAGCAAGCACGTGCTGCTCGGCGGAAACTTCTTCACCGTCAACGGCACCACCTCGCACGCACTGGCCGTGGTGGACGCCACGACCGGGGCCGTGACCAAGAGCTATCCGGCGGGCTTCATCCCGAACACGTCCACGGTGCAGGACATCGCCACCGACGACACCGGCTTCTACACCGCCAACGAGGGCACCGGGGGCGGCGTCTTCGACGGCCGGATCGCGCTGAACCTCAGCAATTTCGAACAGCGCTGGCGGGACACCTGCCTGGGCGCCACCCAGGCCGTTCTCGTACACAGCGGCGTTCTGTACAGCGGGAGTCACGCACACGACTGCGCCAGCATGGGTGAGTTCCCGGACCAGCCGCGCAAGCATCTGCTGGCCCAGTCCGTCGACGACCCGAAGCTGCTCCCCTGGTTCCCGGACACCAACGACGGCATCGGCGAGCCGGTCGGACCACGGGTGATGGCGCAGACCGACAAGGGCGGCCATCACTATCTGTGGGTGGGCGGCGAGTTCACCACCGTCAACGGCTCCGCGCAACAGGGCCTCACCCGGTTCGCCGACGGTCCCGACACCGGGGCGCCCTGGGTGCCGAACGTCAGTCTGTCCACCGTCGCCCCGGGCAAGGTGGAGGTCAACTGGCAGACGAGCTTCGACGCCGACGACGGCGAGCTCACCTACCGGATCTACAAGGACGGCGCGAGCACCCCGGTGTACACCACGACGGGATACTCGCTGTTCTGGGACCGGCCCCAGCTGAGGTGGACCGATACGGACGTGGCGGCAGGTGAGACCCACTCGTACCGGATCAGCGCGAGCGACGGCACCAACACCAGCGCCAAGTCGCCCGCCCTGTCCGCCACCGTGGCGTCGACAGCCGAGAAGTACCCCGCCAGGGTGCTGGCGGACGGTGCTTCGCTGTACTGGCGGTACGACGAAGGCACGTCGACCTTCGCCGCGGACACCGGCAGCGGGCTGGACAACGGATTCCTGCGCAACTCCCCCGCCTACCGGCAGACTCCGGCCGCCGTCGCGGGTGGCTCGACCGCGATCGGCTTCAACGGATCGAACCAGTACGCGTACAGCAACAAGCGTCATGCGCAGCCCACCAGGTTCTCGGTGGAGACCTGGATCAAGACGACGACCACCAAGGGAGGGAAGATCATCGGCTTCGGCAACGTGACCATGCAGAACAGCAATCAGTACGACAAGCATGTGTACATGAGTAATGACGGACGGCTGGTCTTCGGCGTCTACAGCGGCGGAACCAGGACCATCACAACGCCCGCTGCCTACAACGACGGTAACTGGCACCATGTCGTCGCCACGCAGGGCACCGGCGGCATGGCGCTGTACGTGGACGGGCAGCTGCGTGCCTCGAACGCCCTGTACACGGCCAACGAGAACTACAGCGGCTACTGGCGGGTGGGCGGGGACAACCTGAGCAGCTGGCCCAACCAGCCGACGAGCAACTTCTTCGCCGGGCAGATCGATGAGACCGCCGTCTACCCGACCGCGCTCAGCAGCTCGCAGGTCAGTGCCCACTACGCCCTGAGGACCGGTGGATGAGGTATCCGTTCCCGGCCGGCGCCGCCG
>NZ_JBHVFF010000414.1:0-3527 GCF_042801895.1 Streptomyces sp. NPDC057543
AACACAGTGGACGCGAGCAACTGAGGACAAGCCCTCGGCCTATTAGTACCAGTCAGCTCCACCCGTTACCGGGCTTCCACATCTGGCCTATCAACCCAGTCGTCTACTGGGAGCCTTAACCAATCAAGTTGGTGGGAATACTCATCTCGAAGCAGGCTTCCCGCTTAGATGCTTTCAGCGGTTATCCTTTCCGAACGTAGCCAACCAGCCATGCCCTTGGCAGAACAACTGGCACACCAGAGGTTCGTCCGTCCCGGTCCTCTCGTACTAGGGACAGCCCTTCTCAATATTCCTACGCGCACAGCGGATAGGGACCGAACTGTCTCACGACGTTCTAAACCCAGCTCGCGTACCGCTTTAATGGGCGAACAGCCCAACCCTTGGGACCGACTCCAGCCCCAGGATGCGACGAGCCGACATCGAGGTGCCAAACCATCCCGTCGATATGGACTCTTGGGGAAGATCAGCCTGTTATCCCCGGGGTACCTTTTATCCGTTGAGCGACAGCGCTTCCACAAGCCACTGCCGGATCACTAGTCCCGACTTTCGTCCCTGCTCGACCCGTCGGTCTCACAGTCAAGCTCCCTTGTGCACTTACACTCAACACCTGATTGCCAACCAGGCTGAGGGAACCTTTGGGCGCCTCCGTTACTCTTTAGGAGGCAACCGCCCCAGTTAAACTACCCATCAGACACTGTCCCTGATCCGGATCACGGACCCAGGTTAGACATCCAGCACGACCAGAGTGGTATTTCAACGACGACTCCACAACCACTGGCGTGGCCGCTTCAAAGTCTCCCACCTATCCTACACAAGCCGAACCGAACACCAATATCAAACTGTAGTAAAGGTCCCGGGGTCTTTCCGTCCTGCTGCGCGAAACGAGCATCTTTACTCGTAGTGCAATTTCACCGGGCCTATGGTTGAGACAGTCGAGAAGTCGTTACGCCATTCGTGCAGGTCGGAACTTACCCGACAAGGAATTTCGCTACCTTAGGATGGTTATAGTTACCACCGCCGTTTACTGGCGCTTAAGTTCTCAGCTTCGCCGACCCGAAAGTCGGCTAACCGGTCCCCTTAACGTTCCAGCACCGGGCAGGCGTCAGTCCGTATACATCGCCTTACGGCTTCGCACGGACCTGTGTTTTTAGTAAACAGTCGCTTCTCGCTGGTCTCTGCGGCCACCCCCAGCTCGGAGAGCAAGTCTCCTCACCAGTGATGGCCCCCCTTCTCCCGAAGTTACGGGGGCATTTTGCCGAGTTCCTTAACCATAGTTCACCCGAACGCCTCGGTATTCTCTACCTGACCACCTGAGTCGGTTTAGGGTACGGGCCGCCATGAAACTCGCTAGAGGCTTTTCTCGACAGCATAGGATCATCCACTTCACCACAATCGGCTCGGCATCAGGTCTCAGCCTTAACGTGTGACGGATTTACCTACCACACGGCCTACACCCTTACCCCGGGACAACCACCGCCCGGGCTGGACTACCTTCCTGCGTCACCCCATCGCTTACCTAATACAAGTCTGGTTCGTCGGCTCCACCACTACCCTCAACTCCGAAGAGATCGGGCCGGCTTCACGGACTTAGCATCGCCTGATTCAGTATTGGGCGTTTCAAAGCGGGTACCGGAATATCAACCGGTTGTCCATCGACTACGCCTGTCGGCCTCGCCTTAGGTCCCGACTTACCCTGGGCAGATCAGCTTGACCCAGGAACCCTTAGTCAATCGGCGCACACGTTTCTCACGTGTGTATCGCTACTCATGCCTGCATTCTCACTCGTGAACCGTCCACAACTCGCTTCCGCGGCTGCTTCACCCGGCACACGACGCTCCCCTACCCATCCCAGCAGGCGTTGGCCCTATACGCTGGAATGACACGACTTCGGCGGTACGCTTGAGCCCCGCTACATTGTCGGCGCGGAATCACTTGACCAGTGAGCTATTACGCACTCTTTCAAGGATGGCTGCTTCTAAGCCAACCTCCTGGTTGTCTCTGCGACTCCACATCCTTTCCCACTTAGCGTACGCTTAGGGGCCTTAGTCGATGCTCTGGGCTGTTTCCCTCTCGACCATGGAGCTTATCCCCCACAGTCTCACTGCCGCGCTCTCACTTACCGGCATTCGGAGTTTGGCTAAGGTCAGTAACCCGGTAGGGCCCATCGCCTATCCAGTGCTCTACCTCCGGCAAGAAACACACGACGCTGCACCTAAATGCATTTCGGGGAGAACCAGCTATCACGGAGTTTGATTGGCCTTTCACCCCTAACCACAGGTCATCCCCCAGGTTTTCAACCCTGGTGGGTTCGGTCCTCCACGAAGTCTTACCTCCGCTTCAACCTGCCCATGGCTAGATCACTCCGCTTCGGGTCTTGAGCGTGCTACTCAACCGCCCTATTCGGACTCGCTTTCGCTACGGCTTCCCCACACGGGTTAACCTCGCAACACACCGCAAACTCGCAGGCTCATTCTTCAAAAGGCACGCAGTCACGACATGCAAGCAAGCTTGCATGCGACGCTCCCACGGCTTGTAGGCACACGGTTTCAGGTACTATTTCACTCCGCTCCCGCGGTACTTTTCACCATTCCCTCACGGTACTATCCGCTATCGGTCACCAGGGAATATTTAGGCTTAGCGGGTGGTCCCGCCAGATTCACACGGGATTTCTCGGGCCCCGTGCTACTTGGGTGTCTCTTAAACGAGCCGTCAATGTTTCAGCTACGGGGGTCTTACCCTCTACGCCGGACCTTTCGCATGTCCTTCGCCTACATCAACGGTTTCTGACTCGTCTCACAGCCGGCAGACTATGAAAAAGAGATCCCACAACCCCACATGCGCAACCCCTGCCGGGTATCACACGCATACGGTTTGGCCTCATCCAGTTTCGCTCGCCACTACTCCCGGAATCACGGTTGTTTTCTCTTCCTGAGGGTACTGAGATGTTTCACTTCCCCTCGTTCCCTCCACACTGCCTATGTGTTCAGCAGCGGGTGACAGCCCATGACGACTGCCGGGTTTCCCCATTCGGACACCCCCGGATCAAAGCTCGGTTGACAGCTCCCCGGGGCCTATCGTGGCCTCCCACGTCCTTCATCGGTTCCTGGTGCCAAGGCATCCACCGTGCGCCCTTAAAAACTTGGCCACAGATGCTCGCGTCCACTGTGCAGTTCTCAAACAACGACCAGCCACCCATCACCCCGCTCCGAAGAACAGGTTCACTGGGGCCGGCAACTGAAGGCGACCATACGGCCGTACCCTCAGACACCCAACAACGTGCCCGACCCGACAAGCCATCCCCCACGTTCCACGCCGAAGCAGTACTAGTGAAAAACAACCCATCGTGCCGAATAGTCAACGTTCCACCCATGAGCTGACCACCGTCGAACATTTGCCGACGTAGTGGCTCTGGATTCCTTGCGGAATCTAGATGCTCCTTAGAAAGGAGGTGATCCAGCCGCACCTTCCGGTACGGCTACCTTGTTACGACTTCGTCCCAATCGCCAGTCCCACCTTCGACAGCTCCC
>NZ_JBHVFF010000415.1:0-5513 GCF_042801895.1 Streptomyces sp. NPDC057543
GCCCTCACCTCCCGCAGCGGGAGGTGAGGGCTTCGTCGTGCACCGGGGTGAGGCCTACTTCGCCTCGGCCTTGAGGAGCTCGGCAAGTTCCTCGTCGGACTCGCGGCCCGGAGTCGGCAGGTTGAACTTGGTGATCGCGAAGCGGAAGACCACGTAGTAGACCACCGCGAAGCAGAGGCCGACCAGGACCAGCAGCCATGGCTTGCTCGCGATACCGAGGTTCAGGAAGAAGTCGACCGCACCCGCCGAGAAGCCGAAGCCGTCCTTCATGCCGAGGCCCCAGGTAAGGGCCATCGAGACACCGGTGAGTACCGCGTGGATCGCGTACAGCGCCGGGGCGATGAACATGAAGGTGAACTCGATCGGCTCCGTCACGCCGGTCACGAAGGCGGTGAGCGCGAGGGAGAACATCATGCCGCCGACGACCTTGCGGCGCTCCGGACGGGCACAGTGGACGATCGCGAGGCAGGCCGCCGGGAGGGCGAACATCATGATCGGGAAGAAGCCGGTCATGAACTGCCCGGCCTGCGGGTCACCGGCCAGGAACCGGGCGATGTCGCCGTGGGCGCCGTTGTACTCGCCCGCCTGGAACCACGGGAACGAGTTCAACAGGTGGTGCATGCCGATCGGGATCAGGGCGCGGTTGGCGACACCGAAGATGCCCGCGCCGACGGCGCCGGAACCGACCAGCCACTCACCGAAGTTGTGCAGAACGGTGCCGAGTACCGGCCAGATCAGGCCGAAGACGATGCCGATGATCAGGCCCGCGAAGGCCGACAGGATCGGGACGAGGCGACGGCCGCTGAAGAAGCCCGCCCAGTCGGGCAGCTTCGTCCGGTAGAACCGCTGGTAGATCAGGGCCACGACTATGCCCATCACGACGCCGCCGAGCACACCGGCGTTGACCGGTGCGTCGTTCATGACGATCTTGCCGTCCACGACGCTCGCGACCTGGGGCAGGTTGCTGTCGGTGAAGGTGGCGAGCACCTTCTGGAAGACCAGATAGCCGGTGACCGCGGCGAGGGCCGTCGAACCATCCGACTTCTTGGCGAAACCGATCGCGATACCCACGGCGAACAGCAGCGCCATGTTGTCGAGAATGGCACCGCCGCCCGCGGCCATGTAGCCGGCGAGCTTCGTGATGAACGTCGGGAACGAGTCGCGGCCGAGCATGTCCGCGTTGCCGAGCCGGACCAGCAGCGCGGCCGCGGGCAGCACCGCGACCGGCAGCATGAGGCTGCGGCCGATGCGCTGCATGACCGCCATCACGCCGGCGCCCTTCTTCTTGGTGACCGCGGATGCGGTGTCTGCCGTGGACATCAACTTCCTCCATTGGGCAAGGCGCCGCCCAGGTCGTTGACGGGGGGAGGCGGCGACTCGGGAAACGCAGCAGAACGCACGCGGTCTGGACCACTCAGTGGTGTAGACCAGTTGTAGCACGGTGTGGGATGGATAAGGAACCTGCGATTTGCGATTACTTCGCATGAGCCATCACCCACGTTCGATGACGTGACGAAGACCCCCGGGCCACAAGGTTCCGAGGGTCTGCTTCCGTCGGGTCCGAACCCGACCGAGGTGCTATTTCGTGAGATTTCTCTCGATTTCGTCCTCCACCTCGTCGGGCTCCCGGCCCGGAGTCTGGAGATTGAACTTGGTGATTGCGAACCGGAAGATCGCGTAATAGACGGCGGCGAAGACCAGGCCGATCGGAATGATCAGCCACGGTTTCGTCGCCAGACCCCAGTTGATGACGTAGTCGATCAGGCCCGCGGAGAAACTGAAGCCGTCCTTGACTCCGAGCGCCCAGGTCACCGCCATCGAGACACCGGTGAGCACCGCGTGGATCGCGTACAGCACCGGCGCGATGAACACGAACGAGTACTCGATCGGCTCGGTGATACCCGTCACGAACGACGTCAGGGCGACCGACAGCATCATGCCGCCGACCGCCTTTCGCCGATGCGGCTTGGCGCAGTGGTAGATCGCCAGCGCCGCGGCCGGGAGGGCGAACATCATGATCGGGAAGAATCCCGAGGTGAACTGACCGGCCGTCGGGTCACCCGCCAGGAACCGGTTGATGTCACCGTGCACGACCGTGCCGTCCGGCTTGGTGAAGTCGCCGAACTGGAACCAGACGAACGTGTTCAGGAACTGGTGCAGGCCGATGACCAGCAGTGCGCGGTTGGCGACGCCGAAGATGCCCGAGCCCGCCCAGTCCAGGTCCACCAGCCACTTGGAGAAGCTGGTCAGACCGTCACCGATCGGCTGCCACACCCACGCGCACAGCGCCGCGAAGAGAAGACCGACGAACGCCATGATGATCGGCACCAGTCGGCGGCCGTTGAAGAAGCCCAGCCAGTCCACCAGCTTGACCCGGTGATACCGCTGCCAGAGCCAGGCGGACAGCAGACCCATCACGATGCCGCCGAACACCCCGGGGTTCTGGTAACCGGCCTGCGTGACCGTGGTGTCCGGCAGCACGCAGACCCCCGACCACATTCCGGCGCTGCTGAACTTGGCCCCGGGGGCGCAGCCCACCGGGAAGGCGTGCAGCACCGCGTAATAGACGAGAAAGCCGGTCACCGCGGCGAGCGCGGTCGAACCGTCCGACTTCTTCGCCATGCCGATCGCCACACCGATGCAGAACAGCAGCGGAAGGCCGAGCCCCGAGTCGAGCAGCGCGCCGCCCGCCGCCGCGAACACCGTGGCGACATTGCCCCAGTGCAGCCCCTCGTCGCCGAATACGTCCGGCTGGCCCAGCCGGTTGAGAATGCCGGCCGCCGGCAGGACGGCGATCGGGAGCTGGAGGCTGCGGCCCATCTTCTGGAGGCCCTGGAAGAGGCCGTTCCACCACGATTTCCGTGGTACTGCGGCACTGCTCGAGCTCATCGGCGTCCTCCCGGAACAAGGTGCGGTCGGGGGTCGTTGAAGACTGGTGTAGACCAGTTGGGGTACGGTGCGTAACCCGCCTGGAAGGCAGGGCGCGGTGATCGTCATCATTGGGGACGGCCCAGTCACTCGCTCGCGAAGCTGGGCCAAACGTGCGTTACGGTGACGAAACGGACCCATGGTGGGCCGTCGCATGCATGGGAACAACCAGGGAGAAGGCCATGGCCAGCAAGGCTGAGAAGATCGTCGCCGGGCTCGGCGGTATCGACAACATCGACGAGATCGAAGGCTGCATCACGCGCCTGCGCACCGAGGTCCACGACCCCAGCAAGGTCGACGAAGCCGCGCTCAAGGCCGCCGGAGCCCACGGCGTCGTCAAGATGGGCACCGCGATCCAGGTCGTCATCGGTACCGACGCCGACCCCATCGCCGCCGACATCGAAGACATGATGTGACCGGCCGCCGAATCGCCGACTGACCTTCCGGCCGCCCCCGCCGGATCCCGCTGGGCCCGAACGAACCGACTCGGCACCGGCATCAGCACCACCCTCACCACCACCCCCCCCACTAGCACCAGCACCCCGCAGGCCCCGTCCGCCCCACCCGGACGGGGCCTGCACCGCACCCGAACGGGTGCCGGCCCCGCAC
Source organism: Streptomyces sp. NPDC057543 (assembly GCF_042801895.1). NCBI lineage: Bacteria > Bacillati > Actinomycetota > Actinomycetes > Kitasatosporales > Streptomycetaceae > Streptomyces > Streptomyces sp. NPDC057543. The sequence continues at coordinate 3,538 of NZ_JBHVFF010000415.1, forward strand.
CCGATAGGGTCGATGTCATGTCTCGTATCGACGGCCGCACCCCCGAACAGCTCCGCCCCGTCACCATCGAACGCGGATGGAGTAAGCACGCCGAAGGCTCCGTACTCATCTCCTTCGGCGACACCAAGGTCTTCTGCACCGCCTCCGTCACCGAAGGCGTTCCCCGCTGGCGCAAAGGCAGTGGCGAAGGCTGGGTCACCGCCGAATACTCCATGCTGCCCCGCGCCACCAACACCCGCGGCGACCGCGAATCCGTACGCGGCAAGATCGGCGGCCGCACCCACGAGATCAGCCGGCTCATCGGCCGGTCCCTGCGCGCCGTCATCGACTACAAGGCCCTCGGCGAGAACACCATCGTCCTCGACTGCGACGTCCTCCAGGCCGACGGCGGCACCCGCACCGCCGCCATCACCGGCGCCTACGTCGCCCTCGCCGACGCCGTCACCTGGGCCCAGCACAAGAAGCTCGTCAAGCACGGCCGCAAGCCACTGACCGACACCGTGTCCGCGATCAGCGTCGGCATCGTCGACGGCACCCCCCTCCTCGACCTCTGCTACGAGGAGGACGTCCGCGCCGAGACCGACATGAACGTCGTCTGCACCGGCGACGGCCGCTTCGTCGAAGTCCAGGGCACCGCCGAGGCGACCCCCTTCGACCGCAAGGAACTCGGCGCCCTCCTCGACCTCGCCACCGCCGGCTGCGCAGACCTCACCGTCATCCAGCACGAGGCCCTCGCCCGCACCCTGGGCGAGTGAAGAAGCAACCACATACGCACCACAACGCGTCGTTACGAGCACGGGCGCACGGGTCGAACCGTGCGCCCGTCCGCGTATCCGCACCCGGGGAGGAACCGCACCATGGCCAAGGCCGACCGCCACCGCCGCACCACCGTCGCGCTGACCCTGACCGCCCTCACCCTCACGCTCACCGCGACAGCCGGCTGCGGCGCCGTCGACAAGGCACTCGACTGCGTGCGAACCGCCGACGCCATCGCCACCAGCGTCGACAACCTCCAGCAGGCCGTCTCCAACGCGTCCGACGACCCCACCCAGGCATCCGAAGCCCTCGACGACATCGAGAAGGAACTCGGCAACCTCGGCGACAAGACCGACAACGCCGACCTCGGCAAGGCCGTCGACCACCTCCAGGCCGGTGTCGGCAACGTCCGCGACTCGATCGACAAGGGCGACGCCACCCCCGACATCACCCCGGTCACCGACGCCGCCAAGGAAATCGGCAAGGTCTGCAGCCCCTGACCACCCCTGATACTGGGTGACATGACCCGCCTCATCCTCGCCACCCGCAACGCCGGGAAGATCACCGAACTCCACGCGATCCTCGCCGACGCAGGCCTCGACCACGAACTCGTCGGCGCGGACGCGTACCCGGAAATCCCCGACGTCAAGGAGACCGGCGTCACCTTCGCCGAGAACGCCCTGCTCAAGGCCCACGCCCTCGCGAAGGCCACCGGCCACCCCGCCATCGCCGACGACTCCGGCCTCTGCGTGGACGTACTCGGCGGCGCCCCCGGCATCTTCTCCGCCCGCTGGTCCGGCACCCACGGCGACGACCGGGCCAACCTGGACCTGCTCCTGGCCCAGCTCTCCGACATCGACGACGCCCACCGCCGGGCCCACTTCGCCTGCGCGGCCGCCCTCGCCCTCCCCGACGGCACGGAACGCGTGGTGGAGGGCCGCCTGACGGGCACCCTGCGCCACACCCCGTCCGGCACGAACGGCTTCGGCTACGACCCGATCCTCCAGCCCGACGGCGACACCCGCACCTGCGCGGAACTGACCCCGGCCGAAAAGAACGCGATCAGCCACCGAGGCAAGGCGTTCCGCGAGCTGGTGCCGGTGGTGCGGGAGCTGGTGCGCCAGGCGTAACGGCAGCGGCTGCCGGGGGATCTTCCTCGATTACGGCGAGCTGGAGACCCTGACCCGCATCGAGGCGCAGTGGACACAACAGGCCCCGCC